>CAMUZL010000049.1 GCA_947165185.1 uncultured Selenomonadales bacterium | reverse complement strand
AAAGAAAAAGTAGCAAAAAGAAAAGACCCCTCGCGGGGCGGATACTCGTTCGTAATTCAAATGTTGCGGTTACCCGTGCCGCTTGTGCCCGCAAGTGAAACATCCTGTTTCAATTGCGGGCGCGGCCGTCATCCATGACGGCCGGATTTTCCGCAACGTTCATTGCAAAACAAAAATCCCCGTTCAATTCGAGCGGGGTAATTTTTTTACACGTCGGCAAAATTCAGTTCGGGCACGGCGTCAATCAATTTCAGCGCGGCGGCCTTGCTGTAGTAAATTTTCAGCGCGTCCAAACCGTCGGCGGTCAAATCCCATTTGATGACGTTGCCCAAATATTTATCAAGCTCGGCGAAAGTAAATGGCTTCGTCGGCAGTACAGAATTAATTGCGTCGGCTTTGTGTTCGATACCGAATTCAAACGCGGCACGAATTTTTTTATACGCAACTTGTAAGTCGTCGGGATTTTTTTCGGCGAAATTTTTCCGCACAGCCCACAGCGCGTAAATCATTTGCTTGCCGGTGAGTTTGTGCCACTCGACGCCCAAATCGTAGACGAAAAAATTTTCGGGCGGATGCAGGTAAACGCTCAACGCGTCGTCACCAATCAACAGCGCGGCGGTCGCGTCGTCGTCGACGGGCTTGTCGACGGCAACGGCTCGCGTCTCGTAATTCGGCGCGGCTCCGTGTTCGTGCAAAATAATTTTCAGCAGACGTTGCGCAGTCGCCGATTTTTCCGTCAAGATAACTTTGTCGTTGTGAAGTTCGTCAATCGGACGGCGCGAAACCAAAATTATGCTGGTAACGTCACAATCTGCGCGGACACAAATTTTCGGCAGAATCAGCAAGTCGCGGCTTTGTCGGGCGTATTCAATCGAAGAAATATTGCTGATGTCGATTCGTCCCGCTTTAAGTTCGCCGTTCAAAAATGTCGGCACGCCGTAAAAAATTTTCAAATCGCGGGCGACGTGCGCATAACCGTAATTGAGCGGCAGGACGTTCAAAAAATTTATGTGACCAATTTTCGGATACAATTAACCCGCCTCCGTTACTCGAATTCGATTGTCGCGGGAGGCTTCGTGGTGCAGTCGTAAAGCACGCGGTTGACGCCTTTGACTTCGTTGACGATTCGATTGGCGGCGCGGCTCAACACGTCCCACGGAAGTTGCGCGGCTTCGGCAGTCATAAAATCATCGGTTTGCACGGCACGCAGGGCAATCGCGAAATCGTAAGTGCGCCCGTCGCCCATGACGCCGACAGATCGCATGTTTGTCAGCGCGGCGAAGTATTGCGACAGATTTTTATCGACGCCGGCTTTAAAAATTTCTTCGCGATAAATGGCGTCCGCGTCCTGAACGATTTTAACTTTTTCCGCCGTGACTTCGCCGATAATCCGAATTCCGAGACCGGGGCCGGGGAACGGCTGACGGCTCACCAAATTTTCGGGCAAGCCCAATTCGCGACCGGCTTGACGAACTTCGTCTTTGAACAGCAAACGCAACGGCTCGACAATTTCCTTGAAGTCGACGAAATCGGGAAGGCCGCCAACGTTGTGATGACTTTTGATAACGGCGGATTTTCCGAGGCCGCTCTCGATAACGTCGGGATAAATCGTGCCTTGGACGAGATAATCAACCGCGCCGATTTTTTTCGCGACTTCCTCAAACACGCGGATAAATTCTTCGCCGATAATTTTGCGTTTGCGTTCGGGTTCGGTGACGCCGCGCAGTTTCGACAAAAATCTTTCGCCCGCGTCAATCTTGACGAAATTCAAATCGTAATTGCCGAAAGCCGCTTCGACTTCCGCCGCTTCGTTTTTGCGTAAAAGTCCGTGGTCAACGAAAACGCACGTCAAATTTTTTCCGACGGCACGGCTCAGCAAAACTGCCGCAACGCTTGAGTCGACGCCGCCCGACAATGCGCACAAAACTTTTCCGTCGCCGATTTTCGTTTTGAGTTTGTCGACGCTGTCCGCAACAAAAGAACTCATTCGCCAATCGCGCTTGCAACCGCAGATGTCCACGAAGTTTGAAAAAATTTTCTTGCCCTCGACGGTGTGAACAACTTCGGGATGAAATTGCACGGCGTAGAAATTTTTCGCGGGATTTTCCATTGCGGCAACGGGACAATTCGCCGTCGACGCGCTCACCGAAAAATTTTCCGGCACGGAAAAAATTCTGTCGGTGTGGCTCATCCACGCAACGGAATTTTGCTCAACGTTCGCAAAAAGTTTCGACGCGTTCAAAATTTCAACTTCCGTCTTGCCGTATTCGCTGACCTGCGCGGGTTTGACTTCGCCGCCCAAAATTTTCGCCATGGCCTGCGCGCCGTAACAAATTCCGAGAATCGGCACGTTGAGCGAAAAAATTTCCTCCGGCGGCAACAGCGCGTTGTCGACGTAAACACTTTGCGGCCCGCCCGTCAAAATAATTCCCGACGGCTTGAGCGCACGAATTTTTTCAATGCTCAAACCCGTGTGCACTTCGCAATAAACGTTGTTTTCGCGGACGCGCCGAGCAATCAGCTGATTATACTGCCCGCCGAAATCCAAGACCAAAATCATTTCCGACATCAAATCACTCCCCGAAAATTTTTTTCTCCCGCAGATTATAACACGCCGCGTCAAAGTTTCATGCGTCGCCGAAAAATTTTCGTGCGCAGTTGTAAAGCAAAATTTCCTATGTTATACTGCAAACAAAAAGTCAACAGGACGGAATTTTTCCAGGGAAGCGAGGGGATTATCATGGCGATTCAAGCTATCGGCAGCACGGACGCCGGACGTTTCGTGACGTTCAAGCAACTTAATGACAAGGCCGTCACGGTCGGCAAAATCGCGGTGGCGGAAAGAATGCACGAAGCTCATCCACAAATGCTCGGCATGAGCGGCTTTCAAGAATCAACCGAACGGGCATTCGCGGTCGTAACCGACAAAATTGAAAAAATCATGCAACGGGACGACAAATACACGGAACCCGAAACTCAAGACACAAAACCGGCGCGGGCAAGCGATTACGCTCTCGTCGCAACTCAAAACCAAATTGCGGCGGCGGAAGCGTACAATTATTTCAAGTGAATCTTCGAAAAAAATTTTTTTGAATGGGAGTGGTGAGTATTTTTTGGGGACAGACCAGGCGTTAAAGGCAGTTCAAACTATGCCCACAAAACTACTGCAGCAGTGGCCGAGCCTTTCGACCCCTGTCGCCCACCACAACGCCCGGATGGAGGAGCAAAGACGAGCTGTAATGGCGGCACTCCAGCGTAGGACAGACAGACTAAAAAGAAAAGTTCGCAAGAACACAGGGCGGGGCATCGTCCTGCGGAGGAGACCGTGTAAGACTTCGTCTTCATTAGAAGCTTTGGTTGATGATAACGGAATCCGCCGGCTTTAGCCGTGGGGAGTATGTCAAGGTTACCCGCCGAATGACGCTTTGGCAGTTGCCGTTGACGAGATAAAAAATTTCCTCAAGCAAAATGATTTGGAAGTTACGTTGACGCTGATGAATAAAGCACTTCTTGACAGGGCGATTGCTCTTGTGTAAAATTTTCCGCGCACGGGGTATCGTCCAGCTTGGTAGGACACCTGCTTTGGGAGCAGGGGGTCGCAGGTTCAAATCCTGTTGCCCCGACCAAATAAAAAAATTCAGCCGCCGATTAACTCGACGGCTTTTTTCGTGTTTAAAATTTAGACGTAAAAATTTCAGCGTCCTAAAAATCAACAGCGTTCGCGTTCAATCTTCGGGCGCGGATTTTTTCGCCAGACGAATCAGCACGCGGGTAATTCTCAAGCCTTCGACTTCCTCGACGTAAAAAGTATTTCCGTCACAAGCCGCCGATTGCCCGACACGCGGTTCGCCGCCCAATTTGTCGTTGAGCCAGCCGCCGACCGTGTCAACGTCCTCATCGTCGATTGAAATTCCGAATTCGTCTTCAAGCTCCTCAAGCAACATCTTCGCATCAATCGAATAAAGATTTTCGCCGCGCTGTTCGGCGTCGGGGCGTTCCTCTTCGTCAAATTCGTCTTGAATTTCGCCGACGATTTCTTCGACAATGTCTTCGATTGTAACCATGCCCGTCGTGCCGCCGTATTCGTCGACGACAATCGCCAGTTGCGAACGATTTTTTTGCATCGTCTTGAGCAACAAACTTACGTCCATACTTTCCGGCACGAAGAAAATTTTTCGCGCCAAACGTTTGAAGCTCGGTTTCTTTTTGCCTTGGAGCATTTGTTTCGTCAAGTCTTTGATGTGTACGAAGCCGACAATATGATCTTTATCCTCGTCGCACAGCGGGTAGCGCGTCATTTCCTCTTCAAGAATCGTTTCGAGATTTTCCTCGTAACTTTTGTTAAGGTACAGGCAAACCATGTCGGGGCGCGGCACCATAATTTCGCGAACGTTGCGCTCGGTGAAGTCGAAAACGTTATCGACGAAATCAACTTCCGTGTCGTCAACTAAACCTTGTTTGCGGCTCTCTTTCATGAGCAGGCGAATTTCTTCGGGATTGTGCGCTATTTCGCCTTCGGAGACCGTCAAGCCCAAATGATGCGACACGAAGCCGGCAGTTTTGTTCAACAGCCAAACGAACGGATACATGACTTTCCAAAAAATTATCATCGGCAACGCGATTGCCAGCAAAATTTTTTCGGCGGACGCGATAGCCATTGATTTGGGCGTAAGCTCGCCCAAAATGATGTGCATTGCGGTTATCAGCGAAAAACCCAGCGCGAATGAAATTGTGTGCGTCAACGTTTCGCCGAAGCCCGCAGCTTGAATCAACGGCGAAATTAATTTTGCGACAAACGGTTCGCCGACCCAGCCGAGTCCCAACGACGCCAGAGTTATTCCCAGTTGCGTGACGCTCAACGCCTCGTCGAGTTCGTCAATTAATTTTTTCGCGTATTTCGCCCGCGTGTTGCCTTCCTGAATCAAAGTTTCAAGACGTGACGGACGCATTTTCACGCAACAAAATTCCGCCGCGACAAAAAAGCCGTTCATTGCGATTAAGAACGCGACCAAAATTGTGTGCAGTAATATAGGCACGATTTCCAAAACAAAAACCTCCGTTGACAGTTCGCAGAAAAAAATTTCTACGCATTATACTATCAGCGAAGGTAATCGACAAATATTTTTTCAGACGTTCAAAACGCCGTCAAAAGTTCACGCGCTCTGCCAGGAACCCGTGCCGCGATGATAACGCCAACTTGAGCCGTCCGCCAAATTTATCGCCGCGCTCATGGAGTCGGTGCCCTGAATCGTAAGCGTGTTGCCCGTGTTGAAGGTGAGCGAAATTGTGCCCGTGCCGTTGCTTTCGGTCTCCGTCGCGGAAATAATGTCGCTCAAAGTTACGTCGTAAAGATTGATGCTGTCGGGCAAGGACGCGTTGACGATTATGTCGTTGCCTTCCGTTTTGCCGTAGAAGAAAACGTCCGTGCCGGTGCCGCCCTGCAGATAATCGACCGCCGAGCCTGCGCCGCCCCAAAGCGTATTGTTGCCGCCGCCTTCGAGGATAACGTTCGAGTTCGCGTCGCCGAAAATCAAATCGTTGCCGAAAGAATTTGAAGCGTCGACGTTGTAAACGTTGATGAAAGTTTGTCCCGTCGAGCCGTCAAGCCGAATGTCGTAGTTTGAACCTTCAAACGTGTAAGACGAGCCGTCTTCGAGCGTTAAAGTTTCATCTGCGCTGCCCCAAACAACCAAAGTGCCCGGCTGAGCGAGAGCCGTCAAGTCTGCCCCTTGGTAAGGAATCGTCGTGGAACTCATGTCGGCAATCTGCGCGGTTTGCAAATTCGTGCCGTCGGTGGTGTAAAAAATTTGGTCGTAGTCGGTCGTGCCCGAAGTCGCCAAAAGCAACGTGGTGCCTTGCGGTGTGCCGAGCGCGTAAACTGAACCGCTGTGAGCAACGCCCGAAATTTCCGTGCCGAGATAAATTCGGTCGGAATTCGGGACGAAGTAAGCCACGTCATTTCCGCCGCCCGTGTAAATAAACGTACTGCCTAACGCCGGCGCGCCGCGCAAAGTGTTGTTGCCCGAACCGCCCCACAGCGTGTTGTTTGTGTTGTAGCTGCCCTGAATGTAATTGTTTTGCGCGTTGCCGTAAATCGTGAAGCCGCTTGAAAAACTTCCCGCTCCCGAAGCGTCGACGGTCGTAACGTTCGGCGCGTCGTTCAAATTAATTCCCGTGCCCGCGTAACTTGAGTCGACGGTAACGGCAGTGCCGTCCGCGCTGAAAGTCAAACCCGAAATTGCAGTTGTTGTTTCTTCCATGGTTGTCGTTGTACCTCCCAAAACAGAATTGTTGACGAATAAATTGTGCCCGTTGCTGATGACGTTCGCGGCGTTGCCCGTGAAGCCCGTGACGTAAGTGTCGCCCGTCAAAAACCAGTAACTTGAATCGTCGAGGACAACATTAACCGCGCCGACAGTCGACGAAATTAAATTTTCGCTTGCGTCGTAAATCGTGCCGCCGACGTTGCCCGCGAAAGCAGATCCGTTCGTCAAGTTCAGCGTCAATCCCGAATCACTGCCGACTAAAATATCGCCGACTAAAGCTTGTCCGCTTGCGTTTAATGTCGCAACGTTCGAGGCACCGCTCCAGCCGTCGTCGCAGACCGAAAGCAAAATTCCCGACGCGTTGTTAATCGTGACGCCCGAAAGATTTATCACGGCGTTTGTGTTCGTGACGTGGAATGCGTGCCCGCTGTAGTTGTTGAGCGTGCCGCCCGTCATCGAAAAAGTTGACGTGCCCGACGCCGAATCGCCCGACATCGATTGATACAAAATCACGCCGTCCAAAAATTGCGCGTTGCCGTTTCTGCTGACGTTGTTGACGTTGAGCGTGCAATTTGTGAGCGCAACGGAATTCAAACCCTCAATGCAGACGCCTTCGGATTGCGTGGAAGTCAACACGGCGTTTTCAACGGAAATTTCCGCCGTGGAGTAAATCGCGGGGGAGCCGACGCCGTTCGACGTGTAGGAGCCGCCGCTTACCAAAACCGTGCCGCCGCCTCTGTCGGAACGAATTGCCGCGCTTGACCTGCCGCTTGTGGTGACGTTCAAATTCGCCGCCGCAGTGACGCCGCCGCCCGTCGTCATAATTCCGCCGGATTGGTCGCCCGTGGTTACAATCGTCGTGCCGATAATGGTAACGGTTGTGCCGTCGCCCGCCGCGCCGTTGACTGCACCGTTGCCGCCGTAGGAAAAAATTCCGTTCGCGCCGTTTGCCGCAGTGTTGACGGTGCCGCCCGTGATTGTCGTCGCTGAACCGCTTTTAACCAAAATTGCGGAATTCGTGCCGTAAAAGCTGGTGTTGTCACCGCCGTCGGAGTCGCCCGTTTTGGCAACCGTCGGATTAGTCAAAGCAACCCATCACTCGTGTTGACAAGCAAGGCATTTTGATCGGCAGTCGCCGACGTGTAAGTTTGATTTGCGAACGTGCCGCCCGAAGTGATTTCGGTTGCGCCGCTCCACGTGACGGAACTTGACGAATTTCCGCCGCCGAAGTCACCGCCGCCGCTTGAGCCGTCTGAAGGCATATCGGGAGGTGTGCCGCCGTCGGAGGGCATATCGCCGCCGCTCGGCATATCGGGAGGTGTGCCTTGAGTCAAAGTTGTTTCATCCACGGTGAAACTCTCCTTTGAAAAAAATTTTTTAGGGAACGCTTTAATTCGGCATCGCAGAAAATAATTTTACCTTCCGCCGCTGTTTAGCCCGCCAAAAAATCTGTGTCGGAATTCTTCTGAAAAGCTTTTCACGGTTTATACGATTGACAAGCGAAAACGTAACAAATTATTTTCCGCCGCGCAGTTTTTATTTTTTTGCAAGGGTGTTGCCGTTGATGTTGAAAGTCGTCGCGTCGCGAACGTTTAAGTTGTCGCCGCCGCCAAAGTTTTGCCGCTCACGTTATAACTCGTGCCGTTGATATTGAAAGTTGTCGTGTCCGTTACGTTGCCGAAAACAACTTTGCCGCCGCCGTTGACGTTGAGCGTAAGTTTCGTGCCGCTGAAAGTCGCTTTGGTGAAAGTGGTCGTGTCGCCGTTCGCGTCAAGAATTTGCAACAGTTCGCCGCTCGCGTAGTCGCAGATTGTATCCGTGCCCGTGCCGGCCGTGTACAGGAAAGTATCCGTGCCGGAGCCGCCCCAGAGTGAATCGTTGCCCTTGCCGCCGTTGAGCGTGTCATTTCCGTCGCCGCCCGTCAACGTATCTTTACCATTGCCGCCGAAAATTGAATCGTTGCCCGTGCCGCCCGTGAGCGTGTCTTTACCGAGTCCGCCGAGGATTGTCGCGCCCGAATTGCCAGCAGAAACGTTGACGGCTTTTTTCGCCGACGAAGCGTCAATATTTTTAACGGTATCGGCAAATTCGATTTCGCCCGTCGATTTGAAACTTGCGGGAAGCGTCGCGGAAGTTTTGGCGGAATTGTAAATCACGCCGCCCGAAATAAATTTCGTCGTGCCGTCTTCGCTGATTGTAATTTCCGTGCCCGACGCGCCTTTGACGGTGATTTTGTCGTCGCCGATTTTTAAAATGACATCGCTACCTTTAAGCGAAGCATCCGTCACCGCTCCGCCGACAATACTCAGCACGTCGCCCACCGCGTAGTTGACGATAACATCACTGCCGCCCGTCGTTTCGTGGACAAAAATATCCGTGCCGTTGCCGCCCGTGAGCGTGTCTTTACCTTTGCCGCCGTTGAGCGTGGAGCCGTTGTTGCCCGCAAAAATTTTGTTCGCCTTGTCGTTGCCCGTGATTTTAACTTCGGAGTCGACAGCCGACGCATCAATCGTGACGAGTTTTGAAAAGTCCGCCGCGTTAAAAGTCGTTGCCGCAGAAACCAACGTTACCGAAGTTTTGGAACTGTTTAAAATCGCGTGATCGGCGAAGCTGTAAGTATTGTCAAAGAGGAAAGAAATTTTTTCGTCGGAAGCGTCTTTAATCGTTAAAGAATCGCCGTCGCCGAAAGAAATTACAACGTCTTCATCGTCAATGACAACGTCCGAAATATCCGCCGCGATAGAAATTTTATCGTTGCCGGTGCCGTAGTCGGTGATTAAATCGTTGCCGCCGGCGTAGATAAAAATATCGTTGCCCGTGCCGCCCGTGAGCGTGTCGTTGCCTTCACCGCCGTAAAGTGTGTCGCTTCCCTTGCCGCCGTCGAGTGAATCCGCGCCCGTGCCGCCGATCAAAGAATTCCCCAACGCGTTGCCGATAATATTTACCGCAGTTGAAAGAGCCGAAGCGTCAACGTTTTTGGCTTTGGCGTAATCGCCGACAAGTTCAATCGTCGTGCCGGTGAAAGTCGAATCCGCCGTTAAAACTTTCGTCTTCGAGTTGTAAGTTAAACCCGTCGTGTCAGCAGGCGTTGTATCCGCAGGCGTCGTGTCTGCGGGTGTTGTATCGGCGGGTGTTGTGTCGGAAGATGAACTTACAATCGTCGAAATGTTTGTGCCGCTTGAATTCATAATCGACAACGTTTTGTCTGCGCCGCCGCTTACCGTCAATAAATTCGTGCCGACCGTCAAAATAACGTCGGAGTCGTTGAGCGTCGCGCTCGTGAGGCTGCCGCTTGCCAAGCTGATTGTGTCCGTGCCCGCCGTGTAATCCGTCAACAAAAAAGTTCCCGAATTGTAAACGAAAACATCCGCGCCGTCGCCGCCCGTCAACGTGACGTTTGATCCGGAATTTGAAATTGTGTCGTTGCCCGCACCGCCGTTGATTGACGAACTTGCGCCGCTGTTGGTAATTGAATCCGCGCCCGCGCCGCCCGAAATCGTGACGGAAGTGCCGCTGTTTGAAATCGTGTCGGCAAGCGTGGAACCTTCAATCAAAGTTGAATTCGTCGTGTTGGTTATGTTGAGCGCGGAAGGCGTCGTGTCTTCGCCGTCTTCGGAAGTTGTCGTGCCGTCAAGAATCGTGTTGTTGACGTAAAGATTATAACTGCCCGTGATGACGTTCGCCGCCGTGCCTTCAAAGCTCGTGACGTAAGTGTCTTCCTCAAGATACCATTTGCTTGACGAATCGAGACTTACGTTGACGGTGCCGACGCTCGTCGAAATTGAAGTGCCGCTCGCGTTCGTGATTGAGCCGCTGATTTTTCCCGTGAACGTCGACGAATCGGAAATGTTGAGCGTCAACGTTGAATCACTGCCGACAAGAATATCTCCGTCGATTGTTTGACCGCTTGCGTAAACCGTGGCGACATTTGACGCGCCCGACCAGCCGTCGTCGCAGACCGAAATAAAAATTCCGTCGCCCGTGTCGTTGATTGTTACGCCGTTCAAGCTGATAATCGCGCTCGTGTTGGTGACGTGGAACAGGTGCCCGCTCGTGTTGTTGAGTTCGCCGCCCGTCATTGAAAAAGTTGACGTGCCGTCCGCCGCGTCGCCCGATTGCGATTGATATAAAATCACCGCGTCCAGAAATTGCGCGTTGCCGTTCGTTTGCGTGTTGCTTGCCGTCAGCGTGCAGTTGTTGAGCGTGACGGAATTTTGTCCTTCGATGCAGACGCCTTCGGATTTGTTGGAAGTGAGCGACGCGCCTTCGACGGTTATATCTGCAGTGGAATAAATCGCGGGTGAACCGAGACCGCTTGAAGTGTAAGTGCCGCCGTTGACGGAAACGGTGCCGCCGCCTCTGTCGGTGCGAATCGGCGCGGAAGATTGTCCCGTCGTGGTTATCGTCAAATTTTTCGCAACGGTTTTGCCGCCGCCCGTCGTCATGATTCCGCCGCCGTTGTCGCCCGTCGTGTTAATCGTCGTGTCCGAAATGTAAATCGTCGTGCCGTCGCCCGCCACGCCGTTTTGTCCGCCGTTGCCGCCGTAAGAAAAAATTCCGTTCGCGCCCTTCGCCGAAGCAGTGACGTTGCCGCCCGTGATTGAGAGCGTGCCGCCGCCCATTGCAATGACGCCCGAATTAATTCCATAAAAGTTGCAGTTGTCGCCGCCGTCCGAGTCGCCTGTTTTCGTGACGGTCGGATTCGTCAAATTAACCGTGCCCGAAGCCAGGGACACGAGCAAAGCATTTTCGTCCGCCGTCGAGGACGTGTAAGTTTGACCCGATTGAGTTGTCGCCGAAGTTATCGAAGTCGCCGCGCTGTAAGTCACGGAACTTGACGAACTTGAGCCGCCGCCTTCACCGTCGGGAGGAGTTCCGTCGGGGGAATCTTTGGTTTGAATATCAAAAAATTTTTCATCCATGCTGAGTCATCTCCTTTGAAAAAATTTAGGGTACCGCGCAAAATTATAACAAAAAAATCCCCGCCGTGTTGACGAGGAAAAAATTTTTTTTAGCCCGCGAGTTCATTTAACATATCTTCGCGAGTGATTGCATAGGTGCCGGATTTTCGCAGGACGATACCCGCCGCAACGTTGGCAATATACGCGCCGTCGACAGGTTTCAGCCCGCCCGCAAGTGCCATTGCGAAAACCGCCGCAACCGTGTCGGATGCGCCCGCGCTGTCGAAAACTTCCTGCACACGCGTGGGCAGATGAAAAGCGTCTTCGTCCGTGACGAGCGTCATTCCCGAAGCCGAGCGCGTCGCCAAAACATTTTTAATTTGGAATTTGCGCATGATGTAACGGCCTGCGCGTTCGGCGGCGTCATCGTCCTTTGTCGAAATCGGGCTGAGCAAAATTTTGTTAATCTTCGCGACGTTGGGCGTGACGTAATCGGCCTGCGCGTATTTAATCCACTGTTGACCGTAAGGCATAACGACGACGGGCACGCCGTGATTGTGCGCGGCACGAATCACCGAGGCGCAAAATCTTTCCGTGCAGACGCCTTTTTCGTAGTCGGCAAGAACAATCGCGTCGAGGCTGTCGTTAAGACGTGTTTCGACGAATTTTTTCAGCGCGTCGAATTGTTCATCACTGCGCGGCGCGAGGTCTTCAAAATCCATGCGGAACATTTGCACGTGCCCGCTCATGATTCGGACTTTCGTCGTGGTCGGCCATTCTGTCGCTATTAAGCCGTCCTGATCAATGCCGCTTTCGTAAAGTTGCATGGACAGCGTTTCAAAGTTGTGATCGTCGCCGACGAAACCTGCCACAGATGTTTGACAGCCGAGAGACGCCAAGTTGTTGGCAATGTTCGCCGCCGCACCGAGGG
>CAMUZL010000048.1 GCA_947165185.1 uncultured Selenomonadales bacterium | reverse complement strand
GCTCAAACGAACGTTGCCTTGCGCGTCGAGGAAACCGATTCGGCGGACGTGTTCAAAGTCAGCGGTCGCGGTGAGTTGCATTTATCGATTTTGATTGAGACGATGCGGCGCGAAGGTTACGAAATGCAAATCGGCAAGCCCGAAGTCGTCTACAAAATTCGCGACGGAAAAAAATACGAGCCTATTGAAAATTTGACGGTCGAAGTGTCGCAAGATTACATGGGCACCGTTATGGAAAGTTTGGGTCGTCGCAAAGCCGAGTTGAAAAATATGCAAAACGTTGCGGGCTACATGCGGCTGAACTTTTTGATTCCTGCGCGGGGATTAATCGGTTTTCGTTCGGAGCTTTTGACTTCGACACGCGGCAACGGAATTATGAATCACGTCTTTCACGGTTACGAGCCGTACAAGGGCGACATTCCCGGCCGCAGTCGCGGAAGTTTGGTTGCCTTCGAGCAGGGCGAAACGACGGGTTACGGAATTTTCAACCTGCAAGATCGCGGCGTCATGTTCATCGAACCCGGGCAAAAAGTTTACGAGGGCATGATTGTCGGCGAAAATTCCCGCGAAATGGACATTGACATCAATCCTTGCAAACAGAAACATCAGACGAACATTCGCGCCAGTAATTCCGACGAAGCGATTCGACTTGTCCCGCCGCGAATCATGAGCCTTGAACAGGCAATGGAATACATCAACGACGACGAACTTGTCGAAGTCACGCCAACTTCAATTCGCCTGCGCAAATCAATTCTTGACCGCACGACACGCGGACGCCTCGCGAAAAATTCCCGCAAGTGAGCTGTTAGTTGCTAGTTGCTAGTTGCTAGCTGCTAGCTACTAGTTGCTGGCTTATAGCTTTTGGGAAATTGTCCCGATAAAAATTTAAAGTTTTTCTTGACTGAACGCGCCCGCTTTGAAGGATTTAGCCCCGCCGTATCGAAAACACAAAAAAATTTCTTGATAAAGGCGGTGTCGGTCATGACGGAAAAAATTAACTCAATCGAAGCGGGGGACATTGAAATCTATCTGGAGGAAGTCAAGCGAATACCGTTGCTCTCCGCGCAGGAATTTCACACGCTTTTGATTCGTTCAGCTCAAGGCGACGAGGACGCCCAAACTGAACTTGTCAACGCGAATTTGCGACTGGTCGTCGAAGTCGCAAAAAATTACGTCGGGCACGGCACGGCGTTTTCGGATCTGATTCAGGACGGTAACGTCGGACTAATCAAGGCGGTAAAAAAATTCAGCACCAAAGGTTCCGCGACGTTCACCGAATACGCCGAGGATTGCATTGAAGCCGCCATTGTCCGCAGCCTTCGCGAAACGGATTCCGATGCGCAAATTTCACTGGACACGCCCGTCGACGAACGCGCTTACATTGCCCGCGACAAATTTGCTCAGGAAGGCGATTACGTCGAAGGTTTGACGCTTGCCGATTTCGTGGAAGATAAAACACCCACGCATTTTGAACGCTTGAGTTTTTCCCAACTGCGCGAAATTTTGGGCGAAGCTTTGGAAAGTTTGTCCGCGCACGAGAAAAAAATTTTGGCACTTCGATTCGGTTTGGAAGACGGGCGAACTCATTCGACAGACGAAGTCGCAAAAATTTTCAAAGTCACCGACGAGCACATTCGTCAGACCGAGTCCAAAGCTCTCAAAAAACTTCGCCAGCACGAACGCACAACCAAGCTCATGGAGTTTTATTGACGGCATGATAATCTGAAAAATTTTTGAAAGCACCCTTTGCAATTTGCAAAGCACTATGCTACAATGTGCACGCCTGCACTACAGCAGCAATTCATTCACCGGAAGGGCGATATTATGAAATTTATGGAGTACATAAAGAAGCTCACGGATATAATTATGCCGTATGAGAATCCTGTATCCGACGAAGACGAAGAGGAAGTTACGGAAACAAAAAAAGCCGAGACCAAAACTTCCGAACCGCAACCCGCGCAGGCACAGCCTCTCCGCCAACAACCTGCGCAAGCGCAAAATTTTCAGCCGGAAAGACAGGCAGCGACAATGGGCGGCATGAATCAAAATTTCGGCACGATGAATTTCACGCGCAACGGCGGCATGGTTTCCACGGCTGAAAACGGCGTCACTTCCATGGGCGGCTATCGTTACGAAGCTTATTCTTCCGACAGTGCCTCCGTGCGTCCGAGTTTGGCGGTCGTCAAAACTCCGTCGATTAACGTAAAAATTTATGCGCCGTCCAAATACGACGAACAAGTCAAAAGCATCGGCAGTGACCTTATGCAACATAACGCGCTTGTCGTCAATTACGAAAATGTTGACGAAGGCATTCAACAGCGAATCGGCGATTTTATTCTCGGCGTAGTCTATGCCAACAACGGCAAAGTTGAAATGATTTCCAGCCGAATCATGCTGTACGTTCCAGACGGTTTCGACGTGGAAAGTGCGCCGACTCCCGCAATGCGGCGTTACTGATTGCGAGGCGGAACGGTTATCGAGGACTCATAAAAATAAAAATCGGGCAGTCGCGAGACTGCTCGTTTTTTTGTTGACGCGGCGAAAAATTTTTCGTTGCAGTTTCGTTACGCATTACGAATTACGCATTACGCATTGATTTCTTGACGTGGCGAAATGAAGTTGCTAAACTTTCGACGAAATTTTTTGGGAGTTGATGACTTTTGCGCGACGATTATTTAACTCAAGACCGCGCTCCGATACTTGAGGCTTTGACGAAAATGAAGGCGACGCGATTGGTGCCTTTCGACGTGCCCGGGCACAAACGCGGACGCGGCAACCGTGAACTGGCGGATTTTTTGGGACAGGCGTGTCTTGATGTTGACGTTAATTCGATGAAGCCGTTGGACAATTTGTGTCACCCCGTCAGCGTGATTCGCGACGCGGAAATTTTGGCAGCTCAAGCCTTCGGGGCGGCGCACAGTTTTTTGATGGTCGGCGGAACGACTTCGGCGGTGCAAGCGATGATTTTGACGACGTGCAAGCCGAACGATAAAATTATTCTGCCGCGCAACGTTCACCGCTCGGCGATTAACGCGCTGATTTTGTGCGGAGCGATTCCCGTTTACGTCAACCCGCAAGTCGACGACAGACTTGGAATTTCGCTGGGCATGAAGGTCGAGGAAGTCATTGCCGCGATTGAAAAAAATCCTGACGCAAAAGCCGTGCTCGTCAACAATCCGACATATTACGGAATTTGCTCGGACATTGCCACGATAACGAAAGTCGCGCATGAACACGGCATGAAACTTTTGGCGGACGAAGCTCACGGCACGCATTTTTATTTCAGCGAAAAACTTCCGCCGTCGGCAATGTCTGTCGGTGCGGATATGGCGGCAGTTTCAATGCACAAATCCGGCGGCTCGTTGACGCAAAGTTCACTGCTGTTGACGGGGAAAAATATCAACGCGGGCTACGTTCACCAAATAATAAATTTGACGCAGTCGACAAGCGGTTCATATTTGCTGATGGCAAGTCTGGATATTTCGCGGAGAAATTTGGCGTTGCGCGGCGCGGAAATTTTCGACAAGGTTATAAATCTCGTCGAATACGCTCGCGACGAAATTAATTCGCTCGGCGGCTGGTACGCTTACGGCAAAGAGTTGGCGGACGGCAATTCCGTTTTCGATTTCGACGTAACGAAGCTGTCAATTTTTACGCGTGCGGTCGGTTTGGCGGGCGTCGAAGTCTACGACATTCTGCGCGACGAATACGACATTCAACTTGAATTCGGCGACATTGCCAACGTTTTGGCTTATGTTTCCGTCGGCGACCGCGTCAAAGATATTGAGCGGCTCGTCAGCGCGTTGGCGGACATTAAAAGAATTTACCGAAAAGATCCGTCGCGCTTGATGAAAGTCGAATACATTGACCCGATTGTCGACGCCGCGCCGAAAGAAGCTTTTTACGCGGAAAAAATTTCTCTGCCGCTTGCCGAAACCGTCGGGAAAACTGCCGCAGAATTTTTGATGTGCTATCCGCCGGGCATTCCGATTCTTGCGCCGGGCGAACGAATCACGCAAGAAATTTTGGATTATGTCCGCTATGCCAAACGCAAAGGCTGCCAAATTACCGGCCCCGAAGATATGTCGATTAAACGTCTGCAGGTTATGGCGTGAAAAATTTTTCAACGCGAATCAACCCGCAAGCGCGAATATTAAAATCATTAGCATGATTGACGCGGCGGGAAACATGATTAGAAACATTGTCATCAGCGTCGAACGTTCCCGAAAATCCGAACGCCCGCTTTTGTTCAGTTCGCGGAGCAATTCGCTGTGCATGTGTTCAATCGTGCGGCGCAGGTCGTAAACTTCGCGGCGAATTTCCTGCGTGTCCGAATTGAGTTTGTCGAGCCGATAAGACAGCAAATCGAGTTCCCCGTTGAGCTTGTAGCTTGTCGAATAAATTTTTTGCATGTCCGAATTCATTTCGCGCAGGTCGCCTGTCACGGTTTGCAAATCGCCCTTAAGCTCTCGATTCGTCGCGGTGAGCGTCTGCAGTTCGTTGCGAATAATTTCGGTGCCGTCGGAAGTTTTCTTTAAGTCAACCATGTCAATCGCTCCTTTCGGGAAAAATTTTAGCACACAAATTTTTGATTGAGATTACGCCGTGAAAAAATTTTTTGTAACGCGCGGGAGGTTTTTAAATGGAACTTTGGTTTAGCGAACAACACACGCCCAACGTAAAATTTTCGCTCAAGGTTGACGGACAACTTTTCGGCGAGACGAGCGAATTTCAGCGCGTGGATATTTTTGATTCGACGGAGTTCGGGCGGATTTTGGTTTTGGACGGGCGAATCATGCTGACCGAGCGCGACGAATTCATTTACCACGAAATGATTACGCACGTGCCTTTGTGTGTCAATCCCGATGTCCGAAAAGTTTTGCTTGTCGGCGGCGGCGACGGCGGTTCTGCGCGGGAACTTTTGAAATACGACACGATTGAAAAGATTGACCTTGTCGAGATTGATGAAACCGTCGTGCGCGCCTGCCAAAAATTTATTCCGCAAACCGCCGCATGTCTTGACAATCCGCGTGTCGAAATTTTTTTCGCTGACGGTTTGAAATTCGTGCGCCGAAAGTCTGACGAATACGATTTGATTATCGTCGACTATACAGACCCGTTCGGCGTGGGCGAAGGGCTTTTCACCAAAGAATTTTACGGCAACTGTTTCAACGCGCTCAAGGACGGAGGAATTATGGTCAATCAGCACGAGAATCCGTTTTACTCACGCGACGCCGCCGCAATGCAACGCGCTCACAAACGGCTGGCGACTGCGTTTCCGATTGTTCGCGTCTATCAAATTCACATTCCGACATATCCTGCGGGGCAATGGCTTTTCGGTTTGGCGTCGAAAAAATTTCATCCGACTAACGACGTAGATTTTTCCCGCTGGAACTCGCTCAATCTGCAAACGAAATATTACAACACGAATATTCACGTCGGAGCCTTCGCGTTGCCGACTTACGTCATCAGAGCTTTGCGCACCGCCGAAGCAACGTGACGTTGCATCCAACGGGAGCTGTCCGCAACGTTATCGAAAAAAAATCCCCGTTCAAATGAGCGGGGACTTTTTTGTTTCGGAAATGTCGAATCAGAATTCGTAGAAGTCGAGCGATTTGATTTCGAGAGTC
The DNA here is from genome assembly GCA_947165185.1 of uncultured Selenomonadales bacterium. Taxonomy (GTDB): domain Bacteria; phylum Bacillota; class Negativicutes; order Selenomonadales; family Selenomonadaceae; genus Quinella. Next base: position 6,690 of record CAMUZL010000048.1, on the reverse strand, counting down.
TTGCCTTCAAGCGGAGTGAAGACGATATTTTGAGACTCTTTCTGCGGATAAACGCGGGTCGACATAACTTCGGTACCGTCGTTGACGAAAATTTCAATCGCGGACTTGTCGAGGAAAATCCGGAACTTGAGAATATCGCCGAAGGGTTGCAGAATGACTTTGCGAATGCCTTTGCCGCCTTCGATTGTCAAGTCGCGGTTAAGCTCAAGGACAGGTTTGCCGTCTTCGGGGTAATAGCGAACCCACGTTTTTTCTTTGGGGCCGCTGAAAAGTTCAAAGTCGAAGTTGCCCGATTTTGCAACGTCAACTTCAAAGAGCAATTCGCCGCAAGTACCTTTGACGCCGTCAAGTTGCGTTTCTTTGTCGAGCGAAAGATTTTCGTAGTGAACGCCTTCGCCGCGCATGCATTCGAGTTCTTTCGGCGGAATCGTGTAAACTTTGCCGTCTCTGTATTGAAGTTCACGCGGAATTGTAAGCATGGTTGCCCAGCCGTCCGCTTGTTCGGGGAAGGGACTTTGCCACGCTGCCATCCACGCAATGATGAAGTAACGCCCTTCGGGATTTTTCATCATTGTGGTTGCGTAGAAGTCGAAGCCGTGGTCAAACGTGAAGAATTCGCCGTGATCGAAAACGCCCCTGTCGTAATCGAGTTTGCCTACCATGTAGCCCGCTTGGTGAATGTTGTGGAACATGTAACCTTTGGGCGGGACGTGTTGCGGCGAAATAATCATGACGTATGTGTCGCCGAAATGCGCGAAGCCGGGGCATTCCCACATTGTGCCTTCGGAATAATCCGGTTTGGAAATTGCCGCGACGGATTTAAATTTCCAGTCAAAGAAGTTTTCGGACTCAAACAACACGATTTGCGTGCGGGAACGGTCGTGGATTCTGTTGCCGATCGCGCAGTAATATTTGCCGTTGTGATCCCAGATTTTCGGATCACGGAAATCGATATTGGCGATAACCGGATGACCGTTCGGAATATCAATGACGGGATTCTTTTCGTATTTCGTGAAGTTAATGCCGTCTTCGGAATAAGCGAAGCATTGACGCTCGGTGACATTGCCGCCGCCGGCCGAACCGGAAGGATTGTAGCCGGAAGGATTGCTGGCATTACCGCCGATGTCGGCACCTTCAGCCGAACGATTGAAACGTTGCGAAGTGTACATGAGCCACAGTTTGCCTTCAAACTCGTAGCCGCAACCGCTGAAGCAACCGTCCCAGTCGTACCACTCTTTGCCTTCGGAAAATTCGCCCGGCGTGATGGCTATCGGCTGGTGTTCCCAGTGGCAAAGGTCTTTGCTAGTGGAGTGACCCCAGTGCATCGGACCCCAGTTCACGGAATACGGATGGTACTGGTAGAAAATGTGATACTCGCCCTTGTAGTAAGAAAAGCCGTTCGGGTCGTTGAGCCAACCAATCGGCGGCGCGACGTGATACTTCGGATACCACTTGGACTCTTGACACTTTTTGGCTTGTTCAGCGTCTAATCTTTTGTCTAACATTACATAACCCACCGTTACTGAGAACTTATAAAAAGTTGTAAACTTTCATGTCCCATTCCTGCTTCGTCGATTCCGCGTTCGCCGTCATTTCTGACAAGCTACTGACGTTTGCTGTAAATCTCCACAGGCGTAAATTCCCCGCTAACGAACGGGTACATATTGCAAGTGTCTTTTCGGTGACAAGCTTGCAATACCAGCAACTTTTGTCCTTTCGTGATATTCAGCAAAAAAGTCTTTCTGTACAACTCACAAACCGTCTCTGCTTGGTTTTCGCTCTTGTTTGTGCCGGGAGCTGTGACAGTCCTCAACTCCTCAGACCTTGGACGGGTGGCGTTTAAGCACTCGGCGACCTCTGCCACAGACCTTATCACTTCATAAGGCTTTACGTTTTACCACCTTCCTTCAACTTTTTATGATTTTCTTTCGTTGTTAAAAATCCCTTGTATGAAATTTTAATATAGCTTTAAGCTTATGTCAACGAAAAAATTTTGAGCAAAGACTTTGTGACAACAGGTTTTATGCCAAAAAAATTTTTCGTAAAAATTTCGCGCCGTTAAGCCGTTGCCGATTTGACTTTCGCGTTCTGCCGCCGAATTCGGAGCTGTTCACAACGACGGCTTTAAATGCTATAATTTCACAGGACTGATTTATTCATCTGAAGGCTGTCCAAATTTTTTTTACCGGATCCGCGCCACGAAAGCCCCCAGATTTATCTATGGGGCTGAAGTGGCGCAGATTTTCCCTTGCGTTTCTGTTATAAATTTGAAATGAGAGGAGGTGTACAAATGAAACGAACTATAAAATCAAGCTTCAACTGCAGTCGAGACAATTTGAATCGTTTGTTTGCCTGTAATCGAATTTCGGCACTGGTTTGGAACAAAATCTTGGAAATACAGCGGGAAAAACTTCGTTCAAAAGGTGACTTGCAAAAAGCCTTGAAAGGTTTGTATCCGATAAATTCTCAAAGCGTGCAAGCCGTGACCGATAAATATTGTGCCGCTTGTTTGGCGACGAAATCAGCCAAAGATAACGGATTGGCGAAAAAATATCCGTGGCGGCGCAAGAGAAATTTTCCTACGACATGGAAAGCAGACGGCTTCAAGTTTCTCGAAAACCGTTTGAAATTAAGTTTGGGAATATTTGCGGGCAAGAGGCAAAAGCCAATCGAAGTGAAATTGTCGAAATCAACACTGGCGACGATAAAGCGCGGAAAACTTCAGCAGATAAGCTTGATATGGGACGGTTGGTTGAAGCTGGCGATAATAATCGACGACGGCAAAGCAAATGCGCCTGCAGTTCAGTCCGACGTGACTTGCGGAATCGATTTGGGCGAAATACATTCGATAGCGGCCTTTGAAACGAGCGGCAACACGATAATCGTAACGGGGCGGCTCCTTCGGTCAGTCAAGCAATATCAGCTGAAAAAACTTGCCGAATTGAGCCGCAAGCTGTCGAAATGCAAGACAAATTCGCGACGCCACAAAAAATTACGGCGAGCAAAGAGGATAATGCTTCAAAAGACAAACGCCCAAATTCGAGACCTGAATCACAAGATAACGCGTTCTTTTGTGGCGTGGGCGATTGAAAATAACGTGTCGAAAGTCTACGTCGGCAACCCCGAAGGTGTGCAACGGAAAAAACATCGTCGAGTGGTTAGTCAAAAGTTATCGCGTTGGAATTTCGGCAAACATATGGAGTATCTTGAATACAAACTTGCGGCGGTCGGAATTGTCTTTGAAAAAATCAGCGAGGCATATTCAACGCAGAGTTGCCCGCAATGTGGTCGTCGACACAAATGCACCAGCCGAAATTATCGGTGCATTTGCGGCTACACAGCCCACAGAGACATACACGGCGCGAGGAATATTTTGAGTTTGGGCTTAAACGGCAAAATATGCATAACGACGCCGATAAAAGAACAAAAGTATCTACGGACGGCATAAGCCGGAAGTAGTATAAGCCGAGGCACCGGCCACGACGTAAGTCGTGTTGCTGATTTTGTTAAATGTTTGCGGCAACAAGTGCTCGTAAGACCTTGCGGCAGTTAATGTCGAGCTGAAAACATTTAATTTAAAGTCAGAAGCCCCTGCCTTTAAGCATGGGGAGTGTCACAATCTTAAAGGAGGTGGAAGAATGCAACCTGTAAAAGTTCGCAAGCGGTCGGGACAAAAAGTTTCTTACGCCCGCGAAAAAATTTTCAATGCAATAGCCGGCGCGAATCGTGACGCGTCCACGCCCGCCGACAAACTTTCCGACGAGGACATTGAGCGCGTGACGGATTCGGTCGAGCGGGAAATTTGCGCCAACGAAATTATCGGCGTCGAAGCCATTCAAGACCTCGTCGAAAAGGCGTTAATGTCGCACGGATTTTTTGACGTGGCGAAACAATTTATCGTCTACCGTCAACGCCACAGCCAACGTCGTGACGCGCAGAAAAAGTTGGTCGAAACTTATCGCGATATTTTCTTCGCGGACTCGGTCAACGTCGATTTGAAACGCGACAACGCGAACATCAATACCGATGCTTCAATGGGCATTATGTTGAAACTCGGCGCGGAAAGTTCCAAATACTTCGTCGACAACTACGTCCTGCCCGAAGAGTTCGCGGCGGCGGACAAAGAAAACTGGATCCACATCCATGAAAAGTCGTGGCGCAGCGCGGTGACGCGCTGATGAAAACCGGGTGAACTCAAACATTTGAGGTGTCCTGCCGACGTTTATCGCGGCATTGCAGGAAATGGCAATTTGTGGCAGGGCTGACAGGGGATGTCTTCGGACGAATCCTGTGCTAAGACTTTTTCAAGAATTGCGGTATAACCTCTATCGTTGATTTGAAAAAGTAAAGTCAATCGACTATCGAAAGCCGAAAGGTGAGTAGAGTAGGTTTGCGGTGAAATTCCGCATTCCGAAGTGCCCGGGGTCTCATAAGAGACTGTGATATAGTCAGAATTACGGACAAGGATTTCAGTTTAATAACGTTCAACTGCTGTCAAATTGATTTGCTTAAACTTTTTCACGGCGGCTTCTCCACGGGACACGGTTTTTTGCGCGAGCCCAATTCCATTCGCTCATATGCCTCATTGGCATGTATCGCGATTCAAAGCAACCAAAACGACATGTTCGGCGGACAAAGCATTAACGCGTTTGATTATGCTATGGCGGAAGGCGTGCGAAAATCTTTCAAGCGGGCACTTCGCGACGAAATTAAACGTGCCTGCGAATTCTGCGACGTGACAGCGACGGGCGAAATTGACTTTGACGCCTGCACTTATTCCGAGGGCGAAAATCCCGTCGCCGTCGAGAGTCTGACGAAAATTGTCGGCTCAGAAAAAATTGCGACGAAAATTTATCGTCAAGCCTGCGCGGACGTTGAGGAAGAAACTCATCAGGCAATGGAAGCACTCATCCACAATTTCAACACATTGCATTCACGGGCGGGCGCGCAAGTTCCCTTCAGCTCAATCAACTACGGCATGGACACAAGTCCCGAAGGACGGCTGGCGACTCGCGAAGTTTTGAACGCGATTGACGCGGGTTTGGGCAACGGCGAAACTCCAATCTTCCCGATAAGTGTTTTCCAACTTAAAAGCGGCGTGAATTACAACGTCGACGATCCGAATTATGATTTGTTCCGCTTGGCGTGCAAAGTCAGCGCGAAACGTTTGTTCCCTAAACAAAATTGGGGCCTTACGGCTTAAGCCGTGAAGGAAAATCTCGCTAACCTGAAAATTCAGGGTGTCCGCTCAAAACGGCGGGCTGACGGTAGAAGCGAAATAAGGTACATGTTACTCGAAACAGCTTCGTAAGAGAGCCTACGGTCCGGCAACGGATAGCAGGTGATACCGTGCTAAACTTCGCCCATCTCTCGAAAGGAGGTGAAAATATGTGGAAAGAAATTCCGTGGACAAAAGGTTCATATTCCGCAAGTGATAACGGATACATAAAATCAAATGACAGACTTGGTCGTGACGGACGTCGGCTGAAAGGTGTTATTTTGAAATCGTGGCTCGGAAATCATGGATACTTGACCGTCTGCCTTATGGTTGACGGAAAAAATTATCGTTGTTTGGTTCACAGACTCGTTGCCGAAGTTTTTCTCGAAAAAGCTCCCGCCAATACAGAAATTGACCATAAAGACGGCAATAAGCTTAACAACGCGGTAAACAATCTCGAATGGGTGACACGCAAAGAAAATTTGAAACGCGCAAAAAATCTCGGATTGATAACGGTCTCCGAACGTCAACTTGAAATACGAAAACAATTATCCGTTATCGGCAGAGAAACAGGTAAAAAATCCATATCGCAATTTTCTTTGGACGGCAAGTTGATAAAAATCTATGAAGCCGTGTCAGATGCTTGCAGAGAATTTGGCTTTGAACCATCGGCACTCGGCAGAGCCGCGTCCGGCAAACAACAAACAAGTTACGGGTATGTTTGGAGATGGAGCGAAGAAAGTGTAACGACTATTCCGCAAGGAAGTAGCCGCGCAGGTGAAATTCCTCCGGTGAAAGGCGAGAGCTTATAAAGTATGAGATAGTCTACTCCCCTAATAAATATCGGGAAACCGAGGGTAATGAGGAATTTTGTCAATATTGACGCGCCGTACAATCTGCAATACTACAAGCCCGGCGATTATAACAGCTACGTCGCGACGATGGGTTAGCACTAAGCTTAGCCCTTCCGTTTGAACCGTGCCAACGGGTGTCCCAAATTTGGGGCTGACGGTTAGGTCTTGCAAAAGATGAGACCGTGCCAAGCTGACAGGGGTTGCGCCATAGGCGACCGACCTGCCGGAAGGTGTAACGACTATCCCCGATGAGTGTAGGGGAGTAGGGGCGGAGACAGGCACCGCCTCGAAGCGAACGGCTGCCGAAAGGTAGAAGATATAGTCTGTGCCTCCGGTGACGGAGGAATTCCACGTGTAGAACAAGAGTAATGTCGAACGTCAACGGGCGCGAAGAATCCGGCAGTCGCGGAAATTTTGCTTTCACGACGATTAACTTGCCGAAACTTGCTTTGGAAGCTCACGGCGACGTTGAAAAATTTTTCGCGCTCTTCGACAAATACATCACGCTTTGTCATGATTATTTACTTTTCCGCTTGAAGACGATTGAAGAAAAACACGTCTACAACTTCCCGTTTTTGATGGGGCAAGGCGTTTGGATGGATTCCGAAAAACTCAAGC
>CAMUZL010000047.1 GCA_947165185.1 uncultured Selenomonadales bacterium | reverse complement strand
CGCGCACGACTTCATTCCAAATTTCAATCGCGGCGCGCACGTGCTTTGAATCGTATGCCTCAACTTCTACACTCATCACAGTCCCTCCGTTGAACTTCTGTAAATTTTGAACTTCAATTAACCAATCTGTCTTGCAGCTCAATTTTTGTCGTCGAATTTTATTTGCTCACGTTTGTAAATTTTACACTTCAATTTTTGTTCGGAAGTTTTGCCGAGGAAAAATTCTTCCGCGAAATTTTCAAGGTTGCCTTTCGAGACGGTGCCGACAAGTTCCCAATTTCCCGCCGCGTTGTCGAAGAAATCTTTTTCGGCGTCGACGGCAACGACGGCAAGAATTTTTTTGTCGGACGGCAATTCGTCAAAAGTCATGAACGGCATGACATTTTTGCTTGACCACGTCAAAGCCTGCGGGCGAAGCGTTTCATAATCTTTTTTTGTCTCCAGCCGAAAAATTTTTGCTCCCGAATAAAAGACCAGCGAGCCGGAATATTTTCGACCGTGACTGACCACGCAAGTTTTTTCGTCGACGAGCGGAGAAATTATTTCCGCCGTGCGTTTACCCGAATTATCTTCGGCAAGCGGCAATGCAACCGTGAACAGTGCCAACGGGAAAATTATCAGCGTCGCACCCGCCATTGACAAAAAAAGTTTCCAGCGGTTTGAGAAATAACGCGCCAGGAAAATCATTGCGGGCGGCATTGCGGGCAAGGTGTATGTGACGTATTTCGTCGCGCACAGCTGAAAAAAAATTACGACCGTCAACGCCCAGACGATTAAAAATTTTTCGTGCACGTCGAAGACGGGCAGGCGACCTTCCTCAATGAAAAGTTCTGCGCGGCGAAAAAATTTCACGACGGCGGCGGGAATCAGCGGGATTGACCACGGCAGAAAACCTATCGCCGAAATCAGCGCGTAATAATACCACACGTCGGTTTTCGCGTATTCGGAGACCGTCGCCCGCAAAAAGTTATGCACGCCCAAAAAATTTTCCACGAATTCCGAGCCGTGCAAAATCGTCATCGGCAGATACCACAGCGCGACAATCACGACGAAAGTCAACACGTTGCGCACGACGAAAAGTTTTCGCAGATGTTTCAAGTCGCCCTGCCACGCAAGGAAGATCAAAATTATCAGTCCCGGCAACAAAAATCCGATCGGGCCTTTCGTCAAGACCGCCACGCCCGACGCCGCGAACGACCAAAAATAAAGTTTCGGGTTGTTTGAACGGTAGCCGAGGAAAAAAGTTATCAACGTCAACGAAAACGCGAATAGCAACGTCATATCCGTTATGACCGCGTGCGACAAATACCAAAACTCAAGCGACGTTGCAAGCATTACCGCCGCGACGAATCCGATTTTGCGATTGTAAAGTTTCGCGCCGAAAAAGTACGTCAAAAAAATTCCGCCCGTTGCGAAAACTGCGGGGAAAAATCTTGACGCGAAATCTCCGACGCCGAAAATTTTATACGCGAGCAAAAGTTCCCAATAAAACATTATCGGCTTGTCGAACCAAAAATCGCCGTAAATTCGCGGACTCAGCCAATCGCCCTCCGCGAGCATTTCTTTTGCGGTGAGCGTGTAACAACATTCTGTCGGGTCGGTTATCGGAATCAGCCAGCCGCCGAGAAAAAATAAAATCAGCGACAGACCGAACAGGCAGACAAAATTTACCACGGTATAAACTCCCAATGCACTTCCAACTTTTTGCGTTTTTCGCGCCAACGAAGAATCATTTGCGAACAATGCAAGTCGTGATACCAGTAATAATCCAAGTCCTCAACTTTGTGCGTGTCCGCGTTCATTTTTACACCGATGACGACGCGATCTTTCGGCGTGATGTAATAACTGATGCCGCCCTGCAGTTTGCGCGAATAAGCGTCCACGTTGAAATCGAAAAGTGAATTCGTAGAATTATTTTTCGTGTAAGCGTAGCCGACAAACGCGGCAAGTCTGTCGTTGAATTCGCGTCCGAGCATGATTGAATAATTCCAGCCCTTGACAGTCATTTTACCCGAATCAACTTCCGTTTGCGGGTGGTCTTTGGTGATTTTGTAACTGGTGTTGAGCAAAAGCAAATACTTGCCCATGTAAATCGGGTCGTGCGTCAATTTAAATTCGTATTCCTGATGCGTGCTTGCAATGGCATTTTGTCGCCAGTGACCGATTTCCGCTTCGACGCTGTAGCTGAGCGGCAAACCTCTGCCGAAATGCCTGCCGTACCACAAATCAAGCGACGGTTCTTTTTGAATCCATTTGGCGTCTTTGTCGTCGTAATAGCCGTAACGAACTTTGCCGCGGAAGTCGCGATTTTTGTATTGCAATTCGGCGTTGCTGCGAATGCCTTTTTTGCTCTCGACATACGCGCCGATAACCAATTCCAAATGTTTGAAGATCGGAATTTCAAAGTCGTCGCGAATGTAAACGCCGTGATCTTTGTTGTAGCCGACACGCGGAAAATGTTGCTTGTCACTTTCCTCAAGCTTGCGTTCCTCGTATTCGCTTGTGCCGACGACGGTATTTTTAATCCAAGATTTGACGTTGTACATTTTGATGACTTGTTCCGGCCAAATTTCCATGCGTTCCGCGCTCAAATGATAATCGGGAGTTTTGGCGTCGCATTTGGTCTGCGTGCCGTCGTAAACGACAATGTGGTCGGGGTAAAACTCGAATCGTTTGCCCGTCAAATAATATTCGCCCGCCTTGCCGCGAGCTTCGCCCATGGTGCCGGTTTTCTTGCCGTAATTGTAAACGGTTTTGAATCCGTCAAGCGTGACACGCGGCGCGCCCGGGACAAGTTGCAGGACGTGCGCTTTGCCTTCGACGCGAACAACTTGCTCTTTGGTGTTGCCCGTCGCCTCCAAACTTTGGAAACGGTAGCCCTCAAGCTGAATGATGTCGACTTTGCCGGTCGCAATGAATTCGCCGCTGCCCGAATAGTAAACAAGGTCGTCGCCCTCGAACACGGCGGGAATAGGTTCGCCCTCCTTGTGTTCGTGCGGCAGACGCTCTTTCGCCTCGGCAATGTCGGCGAGCAATTTTTTTTGCTCCTCGGTTAAACGCTGTTCGCGCTCTTCGCGTCGGCGATTTTCAATGTAGTCAAACATTTGCGTGCCCGTGTCCGAAGACGATTCGTAAATTGCCTGCGCTGTCGAAGGAATGAACATTGCGGCGACAATCGGCACGACGGAAAGAAATTTTTTCATCGATTAATCCTCGTCGTAAATTTCTATGATTTCCCCGTCGTCAGGTTCGGGCGCGGGTTTTGGTTTTTCAACGGGCTTCGGCGCAGGTTTTGGCTCCTCGGCAGGCGGCGGCGTTGCAATTTTTTCGTCGTCGCTCAAACCTTCGGGGTCTTGCGGAACGGGCGGCTTCGGTTGCGTAACGGGTTTAGGTTTATTTTCTGTCGCGGACGGAGGTTGCATTTCGTTTGCAGGTTGAGATTTTGTTTCGTCGACAGGTTGCGGCGTCTCGGAAACGGGTTGCGGCTTCGTCTCGGAAACGGGTTGCGGCGTCTCAGTAACGGGTTGCGGTTTCGTGACGGGTTCCGCGATTGAAATTCCGCCGCCCGAAGTGCTCACGCCGTAAACCGTTATCGGGTCACGCGTCTGAATGTAAACTTGCACGCCCGCAGGCAGTTCGATATTTTTGCCGCGCACGAAAACTTCTTCGACGCCGCCGTATTTGCCGGAAAAAGTCAAGCCGACCAAACTTAAGCCGCGAGCCATCGATTGCGCTTTCATTTCTTCGCGAGCCTCGACGCCCGAAAAAGTTTTTGCGTCCTGCCCGTCAACTGTTTTGAGCGTGTGGAAATCAATTTCAAGTTTGCCGTTGCTCATGATGTTGCGGGCGCGGCGCACGTCGTTGACTGTGCCTTCGCCCGGCAAGCCCGTCACGAAAACAAGTTTGCCGTCGACGAAAATATCTTCGACAACGCGGAACGGAACGGAGTCGCCCGCCTGCATGGTTTTGGAACTGACGGGCGCGGTCGTCTCAACTTTAATCAACGTGTTCGCGGGAATTTGCACTTGAGCTATCGGCAAAATTTCTTCGCCGAAAGAACCTTTGGCAAGCGCACGAATTCTGGCGTTGAAAGTTCCGTCGGTCGTCTTGCCCAAAATCGCAGTTTCCAAAGCCGCCAAACGTTTTTCGACGCCGTCGCTTCGGACTTCGTGATTGATGTTCCATTCAAGCGCGTTGATTTTCGCCAGCACGCACGGGCCGGCGGAGTTGTCATAGAGAATTTTATAAATCGCGTCGATTCGGGCGTTCATGTTGCCCTGCATGTTTTGACCGCTGTAACTTTTTTCGAGCCGGCTGATTCTGTCCAAAATCGCGCCGCTCTGTTCAATACCGTAAGTGTCGGTTTCAATTCGTGCGAGTTTGGCGTTGGCTGAATCGTCCGCCGCCGCCGTGCACAATGTCGACGCGGAAAAAATCATTGCCGCCGCGAGCACCCCGCAAAGAATTTTTTTCAAGCACATCACAAGTTCCCTCCGCGTTAAAATTTTCTTAGGCGGATTATAGCAGGTATCAGCCGATTTCTGCAACGCCCGCAAAAATTTCTGTCGCCCGTGAAAAATTTTTTGCCGCAAAAATTTCCGTGCGTGTCCGTGAAAAATTTCTTGCATGTCGCCGATAAATAATGTAGAATCAAAAAAAGTTCAATCGGACTCAAGGACAGTTTCAAATTTTCAAGGAAGGTGATTTATCATGGCAGTCAATTCAATCGGCAACGGCGCGTTCGGGAATAATTTCCTGTTCAATTCGGCGACGAACAACAAGAAACAGGATTCGATTTCCCAACTGTGGAGCGATTACGGCTCCTACCAAAACAACGCCGCAACCGCACTGTCGGGCTTGACGGAGATTAACACCAACGTCCGCTCATTGCTGTCGAGTTACGAGGACGCCAAAAGCGCGTTTAATTCCGAGTTCGATGAGAACATGGAAGCGTTGAGCAAATCCGCCGCCAAAGTCAAAGATTACAATTTCAGCATCGAAGACAAAGCCGGCGCGATAACCAAAACCGACACGACCGACGAAAAGACCGGCAAGGTTACCACGACGACGAATTACAGCAAGGAACTTCAAGGCGCGTTGGACACCGTGAAAGATTTGGTCAAGGACTACAACAGTTCGATTAAATTTTTCAACGACAACAGCTCCGTTTCCAAACGCGTCGAACGCATGGCGACGACTTTCGGCGACACGACTTATCGCTCTTCGCTTTATGAATCCGTGGGTTTGAAAACCGCAAGCGACGGTTCAATCGAAATTGACGAAGAAAAACTCGCCAATGCAATCGTCAACGACCCCGACAAAGTTTCGCGTGTGCTCGGCAAGGACGGCCTTGCGGGCAAGGCGGAAAGTCACGTGAGTTTCGCCAACAGCCAGAAAGACAGCTTGTTCCCGTCAGCGCAAAAAATGTTCGGCAATCAGTTGAGTACCGCGTCGATTTATACCGGCTCGGCATTCCGCAACATGACCGCCTTAAACAACACGGGCAACCTGATTAACATGATGTTCTAAAAAATTTTCTTCGGCAGTCTCCTTCGACAAGAATAATTTCGACACAAAATTTCCCCCGCGCAGATTTACACGGGGGATTTTTTGTTGCCGTGGCTCGCTCGCAACTTTTAAGTTTTTTATCTACTTTCTTTCCGCGTGGAAAGAAAGTAGCAAAGAAAGACGCGCCTGCGCGGCGAGCGATTTTGGGTTATCGCGTTGAAACCCCGCCTCGAAAACCGCGAGTCGTGTGCCGACGGAATTTGCATCCTGCAAATGCGTCGGCGGGGGAGCCGTCATCCGTGACGGCTCCTGATTTTTGTTGCGTGAAAATTTTTTAGTCTTCGATGATATAAGCTTTGAGAATTTCGCCGTAATAAGCGACGTGTTGGTCTTGCAAACCTTCGGCGTCTGTCGGATAAAATTTCTTGAAACGCGACGAAATTTTTTTCGCGGGCTGAATTTCCTCAAAGACAACGCGACATTCCAACGTGAGCGGAAATTCTTTAATCGCGGGCGGGCGAATCAAATCGGCGTCGACGGCGTGCAATCCCGCCTTGATGAATTTGTCCATGTCGCGTCCGGATTTTGTGCCGCAAATTCCAATCGCCTTGTTGACAATCGGCGCGGAATAATTTTCGCCGTAAGGAACGCAAATCGTGAATTCGCCCGTGCGCTCCAAAAGTTCGTAGGTGAAACGACTTTCGCGCACATAAGCGGCAAAAATCGGAACGCCCCACTCAATGCCCAGCGTGCCCCAACCGATTGTCATTGCGTTGACGCAATCTTCCGCCTCGCTCGTCAAAAGAATTCCGCGCGGCATCGCTTTAAAAATGTCGGCGGCGTAATCGAACGGGTTAATCTCTCGTTTCGTCAAAATAATTCCTCCCAAAAATTTTTCGTCAATGATACAAAAATTTCCGGCGCGTGTCGAGTGTGTTATAATGGCAGAAATTTTTTTTGGAGCTGATGAGATGAAACGAATTTTTGCGGCGATAATTTTCGCGGCGGTAACGGTTGTAAATTTTGTCGTTTATGCGGCGGAGTCGGAGCCGAAAATTTCTGCAACCTCGGCGATTTTGGTCGAGGCGTCGACGGGACGAATCATTTACGAAAAAAATGCGAACGAAGAACGTGCGCCCGCGTCGATGACGAAAATGTTGACGTGCATAATCGCGCTGGAAAAACTCACGCCTTACGAAGAAATTCTGTTGAGCAACGAAGCGATAATGACGGAAGATAATACGTTGCGTTGGGAGCCGTTGGATTCTGTCGCGGCAAAAGACATGATAACGGCGGTCATGCTCGTTTCCGAAAACGGCGGGGCTGTAGCGCTTGCTCAAGCAGTTTCGGGCAGTGTTTCGGACTTCGCCGACTTGATGAACAAAAAAGCTCGCGAAATCGGTTGCAAGAATTCAAATTTCGTCAACCCGAACGGTCTGCCCAATCCGTCACATTATTCGACGGCGGCGGATATGGCGCGCATTGCCGTTTACTGCATGAAAAATCCCGACTTCCGCAAAATTGTCGAGACGAAACGCACGTCGATTAAATGGATTTACCCGAAAGAAAAATGGAGCGAACTGAACAACACGAACGAACTTTTGGGCAAATTCAAAGGCGCGAACGGAATTAAAACCGGCTGGACACGTGCGGCGGGCGGCTGTCTTGCGGCAAGCGCGAAACGCGGCGACGTGGAATTAATTGCAGTCGTGATGAATTCGACGGATATGGACACGCGCTTTGACGACGCGACGAAACTTTTAAATTACGGCTTTGAACGCGTGCGCATGGTCGAAGCGATTGACGCCGAACGTGTCGACAAAAAAGTTTTCGTGCGTGACGGTGAGCAGGCAACTGTTCATGTCGGGCTTGACGAAAATTTGATGTTCCCGTTAATGGCGGGCGAAGACACAAAACTTTTGCAGGTGACGTATGATTTGCCGAAAATTGTTGACGCAGGCATTAGCGAAGGACAAATTCTCGGCGAAGCGGTTTTGCGTTACGACGGCAAGCCCGTTGCCCGCGTGCCGCTCGTTGCCCGCGAAAATATTGCCGAAGGTTTCAGTTTCGCGTCGCTGTTCGTTACGCTGTTCGGTTCGTTTTTGGTTTGACATACTCCCCACGCATAAATGCGGGGGATTCCGTTATCAACAACCAAAGCTTCCAATGAAGGCGAAGTCTTACAAGGTCTCCTCCGCAGGACGATGCCCCGCCCTGTTCTTCTTTATTCATGCCGACAGAAATATTCGTGTTCCTTCGTTCAAAATATTTTTTGCCGCGTTTGTATCCCTGTCGTGGTATGTGCCACATTTCGGACAACACCACTCGCGCACGTTTAAATCTCTCGTTTCGGGATTTTTTTCGCCGCAATTTGAACATAGCTGACTTGAGGGATAAAATCTGTCCACTTCAATTATTGTCGTGCCCATGCGTTTCGCCACGTATTTCAAAATTTGCAAGAACATTCCAAAGCCGTAGTCCTGCATTTTTTTGCCGTGGCCGCGTTGCAAGCCTTTCAAACTCAAATCTTCCACACAAATCAGCGCATACTCCGAACAAAGGCGTTGCGCCAATTTCCAATGAAAATCTTTGCGTTGATTGTCGGCTCGGCGATAAATTCTTGCCAATTCAAGTCGCGCTCGTTCCCGTTTCTTCGACGTGGATTTTTTTTTCGACAGAGATTTTGACGCACGTTTTAAGGCTTTCATGTTCGACCGCAAAAATGACGGCGCAAGAATATCTTTTCCGTCGGACGAGATTAAAATTTTTTCCTTGAAGCCGAAGTCATAGCCGACGCTTTTACCTGTTCGCGCTAAAACTTTATTCCCCTCATAATCCGTCACGACGAAAATAAAAATATCTCCCGCGCTGTCGCGTTTTATTGTCACTGTCTTAACTTTGCCGACAATCTCCCGCGATTTAAAATAGCGATATGGCTGATTGTTTATGATGATTGTGTTATGCCATGCTTCAATTTTCCAGCCCGCTTGTTTCAGCGTGAACGATTTATATTTTTTCACACGCTTGAATTTCGGCGGCGAACATTTCACTTTGCGCTGAATGTTATTGAAAAATAATCTGTAGGCGCGGTCGATTCTGTCGGTCACGTCTTGCACTGCCTGCGAGCCGATTTCCTTCAGATATGAAAATTTTTTCAGCCGCTTGAGTTTAGTCAGATGTTTGCTCAACGTGAACTTATGCAGATACTTGCCGAAAAGTTGATAGTAGCGTTTGTGCAAAGCAAGGCAATGATTCCAAATGAGACCTGCCGCGTTTATTTGCCGATTCAATTTTTCATTTCTCTGTGCGCGATAGAGCTTAAAGCAGAAGGTTTTCATTTATCCTCACCTCGAAGCGCATTATATTTGCTTGCGATTTAAATTTCAATGTTTAAGCGGCGTTTCATCCCCATAGCTAAAACAAGGGGCTTTCACGCCGCTTTATTGGTAAAGAATTTTTCGGCGCATTCGTGGCGTGTAAAAAAAATTATCCCCTGCACAACGCGGGGGATTTTTTTTATCGCAACTCGGTTAAAAATTCTTCAAAGGGCAAGCCGTAATTCCACGGCAGATTTAATTTTTCGGCGTGCCCGATACATTTGCCGACGAAATCCGCCGCTTTGCGTGTCGAGTCGATTAAATTTTCGCCGTTGAGCCAGGAAGCCGCCGCAATCGCAAAAAACGCATCGCCGGCACCGGAACGGTCGCCGCCGATTTTTTTCGACGTGATTAAATTCGTTTGTCCGTTGTCGAAAATAAAATTTGCAATGTTCGAGCCGTCGTCGAAGTCGAGCGCAACGCCCGTGATTATCACGCGAGAGCCGCGAGTTTTCGCCGCAATATTCGCTGCCATCGTCGCAAGTTCCGAATCACTCACGACGCCGCCCGAAGGATACGCAATTCCCAAAAGTTCACAGGCCTCCGTCAAATTCGGCGTGACAAGGTCGGCAAATTCCAACAGCCCGCGCAGATTTCGGCACATTTCGCGAGTGTAAGACTTGTAAATTTTTCCGTGGTCGCCCATGACAGGATCGACAATCACGGTTGCGGGAAAATTTTTTGCGTAACGTCGAACAATTTCAATCTGCGCGGCTGAGCCGAAAAATCCCGTGGCGAGCGCGTCAAACGTCAAATTGTTTTTGCGCCAGCTGTCGATATAAATTTCCATGCGGTCGGTGAAGTCGTCCAGAAAATAATTCGGAAAGCCCGTGTGCACGGATAATAACGCGGTCGGCAACGGACAGACTTGAATTTTCAGCGCGGAAATTATCGGCAGTTCCACCGTCACCGAACAACGCCCGAAGCCCGTTATGTCGTTGACAAGCGCAAGTCTTTTTTGATTAACCATGACGCTCCACCAAAATTTTTTTCGCCACGGATTCAAATTCGTCGCGCCCGTAATTGACGAACGGCACGATTGAAATTCCGCCGCGAACGCTGAAAAGCCCTTCGACTTCCAAATAACGCGGCTCAAGCAGTTTAATCAAGTCGTCGGCGATTTTGTTTACAACGTCTTCGTGAAAAGTGCCGTGGTTGCGAAAACTCGTCAGATAAAGTTTCAAACTTTTACTTTCGACAAGTTTGGCGTCGGGAATGTAACGAATTTTAATCGTGGCGTAGTCGGGCTGGTGAGTTATCGGGCACAGGCAAGTAAATTCGTCGCTCGTCAACGTCACGAAATAATTTCTGCCGCTGTTGGCGTTCGGAATCGCTTCGAGAAATTCGGGCGCGTAATCGTATTTGTATTCGGTAATCTTGCCGAGGTTTTTGAGTTCGGGCATGTAAAATCTCCTTTAAGCAACGCGGCGACCGTCGATAATCTGCGCGTCATTAATTCTTTGCAGAACGTCCGAAAGTTTATAAATCGCGTCCGCGTCAACCGTTTGCAGTCCGCGAAGTTTCAACGGCACTTTCATCGGCGGGTTGTCAAGGTTAATCATTTCGCGATTGATAATCTGCGCGGTTGCGGGATAAACGAGACTCAAGCGGGCGTATTCGTTGCCGTCGGAGCCGCGAAATTTTTTGATGACAATTTTTGACGCAATCGGCACGCGCCATTCAATCGTGCCGGGCAAAGTGTATTCTTCGACGCCGAGAGCCGTCAGCACGTTCGACAAATTGCTGTCGTGCCCGCAGAGGAAACTGAACTTGCGGCCGGGCGTGTTGAGTTCGTCGGAAACAACGGCGAGCATCGGGCTTGCGAAAACTTTTGCGCCGAACGGTCGGTCAAAGTCGCTGTTAATCAGTATGGAAGAAACTTTCGCCACGTCGCGCATTTCGTCTTCGCTGTAGGAAACTTTCCCGTCGTAGTAATCCATAAGAATTCCGTCGGCGGCAAGATTAAGTTTTTTCACGGACTCTTGAGCTTCCCATTCGGCGGCTTCGGTGCGCAGTTTCATCTTATAAAAATCGTCGGGATTTAATTTTTCGCCGCTGAGCCGTTCGACGGTTGCAATTTCTTTACGCAAGTCGTTGAGCAATTTTTTCCAATTTGTTTCGTCGGCAAGCCGTTTTTCAAACGCGGGGTCGGTCGGCGTCAGGAACACGCGATCTTTTTGCCCAATCGCACGGTGATATTCAATCGGGATGTTCGCTATCGGAAACGCGCCCGCCGAAAAATATTTTGCCGTGGCGATTGTGCGCTGATATGAATTTGCGTAGAAACGAACTTCGCCGACTGCAGGTTGAGCGTTTTTCGGGAACAAACCTTGCTCCCGAAGTCGCGCCTCAAAATATTGTCCCATGAGCGTTTCCATTTCGCCGCCGCGCAACGTCAAAAGTCCTCTGTCGTCGCCGGCTTTGAGCGAATAGCGCAGATTGTGACGGCTGATGACAACGACTTGTTCGAGCTGATATTCCATTGCGTGCGCGACAGTGAAAACCGTTGCCGTGACGACGAAAACTATCAGCAGCGATAAAAATTTTTTCATGACAAAAACTCCTTACAAGCCGAGATTCGGGACGGCGTTTAACGTCGAGTCGGCAAAATTTTTTTCGAGCGATTGATAATAGCCGCGACAGGCAATCATCGCCGCGTTGTCCGTGCAAAGAATTTTCGACGGGTAAAAAAATTCAAAGCCGCGACGTTGACAGGCCTCGCGCAGTGTTTTTTCGAGCAACGAATTTGCCGCAACGCCGCCCGCCAAAACGATTTTACGCAATTTGAATTCGTCCGCCGCCGACAGTGTTTTTTCCGCCAAAATATCCACGACGGTTTTTTGAAAACTTGCCGCCACGTCCGCAAAATTTATCGATTCGTTTTTCATCTGCGCGGTGTTCAAAAAATTTAAAACCGCCGACTTCAAGCCGCTGAAACTGAAATCGTAGCCGTCGACTTTCGGGTGCGGGAAATTTACCGCCGTCGGGTCGCCCGTCTTGGCAAGTTTGTCAATTTCGGGGCCGCCGGGGTAAGGCAAACCCATGACGCGAGCAATTTTGTCGAACGCTTCACCCGCCGCGTCGTCACGACTTTGACCGAGCAATTCAAAGCGATTGTAGTCAAGCATTTTAATCAGCGCGGTATGTCCGCCCGAAACTACCAGCGACAAAAACGGCGGCTCAAGTTCGGGTGCGCTCAAAAAGTTCGCGAAGATGTGACCTTCCAGATGATTGACGGCGACGAGCGGAATTTTCAACGCGTAAGCCAAACTTTTCGCCGCGCTCAATCCGACGAGCAACGCGCCCGCAAGTCCGGGGCCGAACGTCACCGCGATTTGATTAATATCGCCGAGTTCGACGCCCGCTTTCGTCAACGCTTCGTCGATAACGGGCATGATGTTGACGATATGTTTTCGGGACGCGATTTCGGGCACGACGCCGCCGAATTTTTGATGCAACGGGATTTGCGTCGAGATTATATTCGACATCAATTCACGTCCGTTACAAAGCACGGCAGCCGCAGTTTCGTCGCAACTCGTTTCAATTCCGAGCGTTAAAATTTTATCCATTGGTAGTCCTCAAGTTTCAAGCGCGATTAATTTCGATT
>CAMUZL010000046.1 GCA_947165185.1 uncultured Selenomonadales bacterium | reverse complement strand
CCGCGAAAAAAATTCTCGGCAAAAAAATTTCCGGCTCAATCATTCCGATTGAAAAACTCGACGAAAATTCCGGCGCGGTTGTTATTTGCGGCGAAATCGGCAGCGGCGACAAAAACGGCGTCAATCTGCGCGAAACGAAAACCGGCACGATTATTGTTTCGTTCAGCGTGACGGACAAAACCGACGGCATCAGTTGCAAAAAATTTTTCAAGTCAGATAAACGCGATAACGCCAAACCTTTCGCCGACGCGCTCAAATCGGGCAGTCTCGTCAAAATCGCGGGCAAAACCAGTTTCGACGACTACGCGAAGGAAACAATTATTTTCGTCGACGCCGTGGAAACTTTGGAGCAGGAACAATCGCCGCGAATCGATACCGCCGAAGTCAAACGCACGGAATTGCACGTGCACACGACGATGAGCGCAATGGACGCCGTTATCCCCGTCGAAAAATTAATCGCGACCGCCGCAAATTGGGGCTGGAAGTCCGTCGCGGTGACGGATCACGGAGTTATTCAAGCTTTCCCGAACGCCGCAATCGCCGCCGAAAAACTCGCGAAAAAAGGCACGCCGATTAAAATTATTTACGGCATGGAGGGCTACCTTGTCAGCGGTGACGATTGGAAAAAAAATTCCAACCACATAATCATTTTGGCGAAAAACAAAGTCGGGCTCGGAAATTTGTATCGACTCGTGTCAATCAGTCAGCTGAAATTTATGTACTACCGCCCGCGAATTCCGAAAAGTTTGCTCGCCGAAATGCGCGAAGGTTTGATTATCGGTTCGGCGTGTGAGGCGGGCGAATTGATTCAAGCGATTGTTCAGGAAAAATCCGACGCCGAAATTGAGGACATCGCGAATTTTTATGACTACCTCGAAATTCAGCCGTTCCACAACAACGATTTCATGATTCGCAGCGAAAAATTTCCGAACATCAACGGCGACGAAGATTTACGCGAAATTAACCGAAAAGTCGCCGCGCTCGCGAAAAAATTGGGCAAACCGCTCGTTGCGACGACCGACGCACATTTTTTGAATCCCGAAGACGCAATTTGCCGTTCGGTTTTGATGGCGGGCAAAAAATATTCTGACGTTCACATCGACAAGCAACCGCCGCTTTTTTTGCGCACGACGGGCGAAATGCTTGAGGAATTTAATTATCTCGGCGCGGAAACGGCTTTTGAAGCTGTCGTCACAAATCCGAACAAAATCGCCGACGAAATCGAATTTTTGAAGCCGATACCCGACGGATTGTATTCGCCTCAGGTTGCGGGCGCGGAAAATGAAATTCGCGAAACGTCTTACGCCAAAGCTCGCCAACTTTACGGCGAAAATCTTCCGCAACTCGTTGAAGCGCGTCTCGAACAGGAACTTAAGCCGATTATCGGTCACGGGTTCGCGGGTTTGTATTTAATTGCTCAACGGCTCGTCAAAAAATCCAACGACGACGGCTATCTTGTCGGCTCGCGTGGCAGTGTCGGCTCGTCTTTCGTCGCAACGCTCATCGGAATTACCGAAGTCAATCCGTTGCCGCCGCATTATCGCTGTCCGAAGTGCAAATACAGCAAATTTTTCACGCAGGGCGAAATCGGCTGCGGTTACGACCTTCCGCAAGAAAATTGCCCCGTTTGCGGTCACAAATTGACGAAAGACGGGCATGATATTCCGTTCGCGGTGTTTCTCGGCTTCGACGGCGACAAAGTTCCCGATATTGATTTAAATTTTTCGGGCGAATATCAGTCGACAGCGCATAAATACACCGAAGTTCTCTTCGGAAAGCACAATGTTTATCGCGCAGGCACAATTTCGACCGTTGCGGAAAAAACTTCGTTCGGTCTCGTGAAAAAATATTTCGACGAACTCGGCATAAAAAAACACGGCTCATTTATCGCAAAAATCGCGGCAGGTTGTCAGGGCGTCAAACGAACGACGGGGCAACATCCCGCAGGCATTATGGTTGTGCCGCGTGACATGGACATTCATTATTTCAGCCCGATTCAATTT
The DNA here is from genome assembly GCA_947165185.1 of uncultured Selenomonadales bacterium. Classification (GTDB taxonomy): domain Bacteria; phylum Bacillota; class Negativicutes; order Selenomonadales; family Selenomonadaceae; genus Quinella. Next base: position 10,653 of record CAMUZL010000046.1, on the reverse strand, counting down.
CCCGCCGACAACAAAGACTCCGGAACGATTACGACGCATTTCGATTATCACTCGATTAGTTCGCGGCTCGTTAAGCTCGATATTTTGGGTCACGTCGACCCGACGATGATAAAAATGCTCGAAAAACTCACGAAACGCGATCCGAAAACCATTCCGCTCGACGATAAGCCGACTTTGAGTCTTTTTTCGTCGACGGACGCGCTCGGAGTCACTTCGACGCAACTCGGAACGAAATCCGGCACTTACGGCATCCCCGAATTCCGCACGGGCTTTACTCGCAACATGATTGACGACACGCACCCCGATTGTTTCAGCGATTTGGTCAGAATTTCGGGATTTTCGCACGGCACGGACGTTTGGTTGGGCAACGCGCAGGATTTAATCAAAAAAGGCACGTGCACGCTGAAAAACGCAATTTCCGCCCGCGATGATATTATGATGTATCTGATTCATCACGGCGTTGACGCGCTGAAATCGTTCAAAACCATGGAATCTGTCCGCAAAGGCAAGGGAATCAAGCCCGAAGTCGTCGAAGACTTGAAAAATCACGACGTGCCCGACTGGTATATCGATTCGTGTCAAAAAATCAAGTATTTGTTCCCGCGAGCGCACGCAACCGCTTACGTCATGATGGCTTATCGTATCGCTTGGTGCAAAGTTCATTATCCGCTGGCTTATTATGCGGCGTATTTCTCAAAACGCACGGAAAAATTCGATGCGAACGAAGTTATCAAGGGCGAAGCGTACATTAACGAAAAACTTTCGGAGCTGGACGAAATTGCGCTTGACAGGAAGCTTGACGACAACGAATCCGATTTGCAGTCCGATTATCAAGTCGTGCACGAATTTTTCTTGCGCGGATTTAAATTTGAGCGTGCGGACATTTACGAATCGGCGGCGGAAGATTTTATCGTCAAAAAAAATTCCCTGCTAATGTCTTTGAGCTCGATTGACGGCGTCAGCGAGGCGCAGGCGAATTCCATCGTTGCGGCGAGACAAAACGGCGAATTTTCGTCGATTGAAGATTTAAAATCGCGCACGGGAATCACTCGAACGACGGTTGCCGCGCTGAAGAATCACGGCTGCCTGAAAAATTTATCCGAATCAAATCAGTTATCGCTGTTCTAACAAAAAAATCCCGCCGAGTGTTCGACGGGGTTTTTTATTGAAAAAATCGCCGGCACGCTGTAAAATTTCGCCGAGGAGTGATTGTCATGAAAGGTTACAACATTCAACTCGCTTGGGACGATGAAGCAAAAGTTTGGATTGCGACAAGCGACGATATTCCCGGATTAATTCTTGAAAACGAATCCGCAGATAAACTTATTCGGCGTGTAATGCTTGCCGTGCCCGAATTATCTAACTGAATAAAACAAAAAAATTTCCCCCGACGCGTTGTCGAGGGATTTTTTACGTCAAAAGCAATTCAAAGCGATTTTGAAGTGTTTCGGAGCGAATTTTTGTCTCAAAACATTTTCAAACGCGTTTTGAACGTTGAAATCCGAAAATTTTTGGCGACTCAGTAAAATCGAACGTTGACGTTCAATTTTCCGAACCGACAATCAGCCGCCGAGTTTACTTGAATTGGCGCAACGTCAAGTTTCCTCTTCATCAGTAACTACGGTGCAAAGCTCTTTCCATTCGTCGAGAGAAATCTCGGTAAACAGTTCGGCAAATTCGGGATTTTGTTCGTTCAAAAAATTTTTCACCGCGTTATATGCCGCTTCCTCGTCAATTTCTGCACCGATATTTTGTCTGTCCATCGAACTGTTAAAATCTGCCTGAATTGCCGGGTCTGCCGCCGATTTGTCTTGCCAAATATAAGTATTTGCGTCGCTCACGAATTGCAAAAGTGTTTCCGACGGTTGTTCTTGTTCGTCGTAAAGACAATCCAACGCCCTATACATCGCAATATGCAAGTATTTTCGCTTCATGTTGATTTCCTCCAGCTTTTATTATTTTTCGGGTTTGCGGAATAACCCGTTTCAGAATCCCAAAGCTTTGGCGTTAAATTTTTGCCTGCATTTTGAATTACGCCGTTACGTGTAATTGCCCATACTTGCGAACCGTCGGATTGCATTTGCGAATACCATTCGTTGCCGTATTTGTCTTTGCCCTTATAATTTGCAGGATTGTTGACAACATTCTCTATCAATTTCCGATTTTCCGATGTATCCGGCAAGTATCCCTCCTTTGGTCTAAAGATATGTTTGATCTGCGCATCATTTGGCGGGAACTTGTTTGTCAATTCATCGACAATTTGATTGTAGGTATTTTGGTCAAGTGTGCCCTGAGGACTTCCACCCGTGCCATGTCCTAAACCCGAATTTCTGTATCGCCCCACATTATACCTCCCGTAATTTGGAATCTCTGCTCCTGTTGTCCGGAATTATCAATTTGACGCCACGTTGAGTAGCATACTCAAACCACGAACAAATTTTATCGTCGTTCTTGGAGAGCGTGTAAATTAACACCGTACGCAAATTTCTCAAATAATCAACGGTATATTTAAGCGCGGCTTTCATCAACGACAAAGATTTTCCATTGCCGTGCAATCCTTTTGTGCTGAAAGCGACAACTTCGCAATTTTCCATGCCGTCTAACATGTTTTGAAAAATTTTCGGAATGGAATAAGTAATATTCGGAATGACGATAGATTTTAATTCCAGAGTGAGCCAAACCGAAACTATTCTTGCGCGAAAAAGTCGGTGAATATTTTCGATGTGATTTATGTCTCCGCAAAGAGAATAATCGGGGGTGATAAAATATTTCACGCCCGAAAATCGTTCACGGTAAAAATTTTTTAATTCAGGCACGTCATAATAAATCGCATTATAAATTCCGAGCAGACCGTCAAAAATCGAATCGTAATTGTAAAAGGCAACGCACGTTCTCTCTGTGCGCAAGTAATTTTTCTTGTCGTTGTAAAGTGTTATGTAATCGGGGTATTTGGTTATTTTTGCGTCGACATATGGCAAATCGTATTCGCCGACGTTGTAAGTTTTATTCGTCACGTTCGTAAAGTTAAGGTTGAGCAATTTGCGTAAATTCTTCGATCTACATCCGCGATTGAAAAGATACTCTCGGACTTCTTCTTTAATCATCGAATCACCTCGGTTGCGCAGTGTACATTGACTTGATAAGTTTGTCAAGTTTCAACTTAAAATTTTTAGAACAGCCGCATTTGTCCGCCGACTTTCTCCAAAAATTCTTCGCGGCTCCGATAACATTTACCGTCTTTGACGTAAATCAAATTCAGTTCATCTTGTGACAGACGAATTCGCATGGCTTGCCGTGACACGCAAAATATATTCGCCATCGTCGTCAAATTATCTTCGGCAGAAAAACAACGCGAAAGTCGCGAGGAATTAAGCTTTGCGAACTCTTCGCGCACAAAAGTTTCCGGCATGAGCAGATACACGGCGAATTTTTCTGCCTCGCGCTCAATTTCGCGTGAATGTCTTTGCGGCAAGTTCCTGTGCAAAACCCAATGCCCCAACTCGTGCGCGACAGTGAAATTTTTAAAGCCGACGTTTGCGGCGAATTTGTCTGCAAACAATTCGTTCATGTAAATTTTTTTCTCGGCAACCGACAATGCTGCCGCAGTGTTATCGCTCAGTTTGTCGCAATCAAAATCCAAACCAAAATAAAATTCGGCAAGCGATTCGGCATTTATCGGTGGGCTTGAAATTTTTTCGTCACGAAGAATTAAGTTGACTAGTTGTTCAATTTTTCGGCTCAAGATTGTTCCTCCGCCTGCTCGATTATTTTTCCGATTATGCCGCGTTGAGTTTCATTCAGTTTCGGGACGACGCGAAGAAAATCCACAATCAATTTATCGTCAACGATTGTGTCGCGAAAATTTTGCGGAATTTTTTTTGCTGACAAGATTAATTCTTCCGCGTCCGTTTCCAAAAACATGGCGAGTTTTCGGATTGTCTCTTCGGCGGGCGAACGAGTACTTTTGTCGTTTTCGATCTTGCTGATGTACGTGAAATCCACGCCGACCGATTCTGCCAGCTCCGCTTGCGTGATTTTTTTTGACTTGCGCAGACGTCTAATCTTCTGTCCGAACGTTTCCATTTAAATCGCCTCCGCGAGCGATTATAACACAAAAAAATTTCCCCCGACGCGTTGTCGAGGGTTTTTTTATTGCCGAAAAGTTTCAGTCGTTGAAGCCGTTGGGGTGAGCGCTGTGCCATTTCCACGCAGTCGAAATAATTTTTTCAATGTCGTCGAAACGCGGTTGCCAGCGCAAAATTTTTCGGGCTTTGTCGCTTGAGGCAATCAAACGCGCAGGGTCGCCGGCACGTCGTGCCCCGATGACGGTTTTAATTTTCTGCGCGGTGACTTTTTCGGCGGTCGAAATAATTTCTTTGACGGAAAAACCTTTTCCGCTGCCGAGATTGAAAAAATCTGATTCGCCGCCGCCGCGCAGGTAATTCAACGCATTTTGATGAGCCGCCGCCAAATCCAAAACGTGAATGTAGTCGCGAATGCAGGTGCCGTCGTTTGTGGGGTAATCGTCGCCGAAAATTGTAATTGCTTCTCGTTTACCGAGCGGAACTTGCAAAATCAGCGGAATCAAATGACTTTCGGGGTGATGATCTTCGCCGATTGACGCGTCCTCAATCGCGCCGCACGCGTTAAAGTATCGCAAGCTGACAAATTTAACGCCGTGAGCCGCACTGACGCGCCGCATCATAATTTCCATGATAAATTTCGAGTCGCCGTAGGGATTGACGGGATTTTTCGCGGAAAGTTCGTCGACGGGAATTTTTTCGGGCTCGCCGTAAACCGCCGCGCTTGAGCTGAAAATAATTTTGTCGACGCCCGCTTCAGTCATCGCCTCAAGCAAAATTTCCATGCCGACGACGTTGTTGCTAAAATATTTCAGCGGATTAATGACGCTTTCGCCCGCCTCAATGAACGCCGCGAAATGAAAGACCGCTTCGATTTTATTTTCGGCAAAAATTTTTTGGAGCGTAATTTTGTCGCGAATATCGCAATTGTAAAACTTGACGGCGGGATTAATCGCGGAGCGGTGCCCCGTGCTCAAATTGTCGGCAACAATCACATCTTCGCCCGCGTCAACGAGCAGTCGGATTGTGTGCGAGCCGATATAACCCGCGCCGCCGCAAATAAGTATCGCCATTTGGTAAAAATCTCCTCTCGAAAAATTTTCGTGACTAATTTTTTAAATCCCAAGCGTCAACGTAACGGGGCAGTGATCACTGCCTAAAATTTCGCTTTCAATCGTCGCGGCGGAAATTTTTTCGCGCAAACGTTCCGAGACCAAAAAATAATCGATTCGCCAGCCGGAATTATTTTGCCGCGCTTTACTGCGATAATGCCACCACGTGTAAGCTCCCGTTGCCGTCGGATACAAATGCCGAAACGTGTCGACAAAGCCCGCGTTGAGCAAGTCGGAAAATTTTTCGCGTTCGGCGTCGCTGAACCCCGCGCTGTCGTGATTTCTGTCGGGATATTTTAAATCAATCGGCATGTGCGCAACGTTGAAGTCTCCGCAGACGACAACGGGCTTGCGCTTGTCCAAAGCCTTGAGATATTCGCGAAAATGGTATTCCCAACTCAAACGGCGTTCGAGCCACTCCAAATTGTGCGAATTCGGAACGTAAACATTGACGAAAAAAATTTCTCCAAGGTCGAGCGTGATGACTCTGCCTTCGCTGTCGAATTCGTCGACGCCGATACCGAGCGTGAAACCTTTGGGCTTGACGCGTGTGAAAACTGCCGTGCCCGCGTAACCTTTGCGCAAGCCGTAATTCCAAATTTGTTCGTAACCGTTCGTTTCGACAATCGCTTGACCGTCCTGCATACGAACTTCCTGCACGGCGAAAATATCCGCGTCGATTTGGCGGAAGGCTGGCATAAAATTTTTTTTCAAACAGGCGCGCAACCCGTTGACATTCCACGAAGCAAATTTCATTTGGTAAACCTCCCCGAAAATCAAAACGGCTTGCTTCCGACAAACGCTCTTCGGAAACAAGCCGCTTTGTGCAGCAAGATGTTCGCAGTTCAACGCTTAGAGTTTTTTGACGTTGGCCGCCTGGGGACCACGTTCGCCCTCAATGATGTCGAAAGAAACTTCCTGGCCTTCGTCGAGAGTTTTGTAACCGTCACTTTGAATTGCCGAGAAATGAACGAAGACATCGTCGCCCTCTTCGCGAGCAATGAATCCGTAACCTTTTTCCGCACTGAACCACTTTACCTTACCAACTGCCATGTCAGAATACCTCCAATGAATTTATCGCTCTGTGCGCAAGCTGTCTAATTATAGTCACGAAGTTTTTTCCTGTCAACCAACAAAATTAACATAGGACATTGACGCTTGACGAATATTTTTCGAGCGAAGTCGAAGGTATGTTATTTGCGATTGCTCAAAATGTTGTGAATCAAATTTTGCGCGGACGAAGCGGAAGTTTGCGGTTTCGGTGACGAGCTTGCCGAATTTGATGACGCGGGCGCGGCTGCCGTTGAAGATTGCGCGTTGCCGGGTCTGTTGCTCAAGATGTTGTGAATCAAATTTTGTGCGTTGGAAGATTGCGGCGTTGACTGCGCGGGCTGTGACGTTGCGGGCGTCGATTGCGCGGGCGTAGTTGATTGTGCGCCGGGTCTGTTGCTCAAAATGTTGTGAATCAAATTTTCTGCGGTAGCCGGTTGAGCCGGTGTCGACGTGTTAATCGCGGTCGGCGCGGAAACTTTGTCGTAAAGTTCGTTGCCGTTGAAAGTTTGCCCGCCGATTTTCAGCGCGTCGGTGAACTGCCACATATTCCGATGCAACGAATCTGTCGCGCTCCATTCGGCATTCCAAACGGGGCAACCGAGAGCCTGCCAATCAATGAAATCGTTCAGCCAAGACGCGGTTGAGTAGACGCCGCAGTTGAGCGGTTTAATGTTGTCCAAAAATGCACGACAAATCGCCGTGACGTTCGCCCGCGAAAAATCGAAGCCCTTGCGCTGTTTGTAACCGTCGCTGTCGGCAACGTAAACCCAGACGGGCAATTCGAGCATGACGCCCGCACGTTCGATAATCGACTTGCAAAAGCGAGCTTCTTCGGCGGCGGCTTCAGCATTGAGCGCGTAAGAAAAATGATACGCACCGCAAATCAAGCCGGCTTTGTGTGCGCCGTCAACTTGAGCCGCAAAAGTTTCGTCGGCGTCCGTACGGCCGAAGCCCGTGCGACAAATCGCGAAATCAATTCCCGCCGCTTTGACGGCTTGCCAATCGATATTTTCGTTGAAAACCGAAACATCAATACCACGCATGTTTTTAACCTCCCAAAAAGTAAATTAATTGGCGTCCGTGAAAATTCAAGACGCGCCATAATCCTCAAGTGCCCGCAATATTTCGGCAAAAAACTCGTCGACTTCCTCAGAGGAAATTTCGCCGCCGTTGACCAGCACTTCATAATCCACGCCGCGAAAAGTTTTGTAAATTCCCGTTTCGTGATAGCCGTTGAGCTGATAAAAATTTTTGCGTTTTAATCGTTGCTCCGTATTTTCGGCGGGTACGTCGACGCGTTCAATATCCAAAAAAATTCGACGACCTCTTTTTTGTTCGCGAATGTATTGCAAAATTTTTCCGCCGTAACCTTTGCCGCGCAGATTTTCTTCGACGGCAAGCCAGCAAAAGAAGGAGATATCTTGCGCGCCGTTGACCAGGCAGGCAAAACCGCAAAACAAATCGCCGTCGTAGAAAAGCAGAAATTCCGTGCGCACGTTATCGAAATCCAAGACAACATCTATCGAAACTCTTTCTGCGGGCGGAAATGCATTTACTATCAGTCGCTTAACCGCGTCAATATCCCGCGAATTTTTCGTCAACCGTTCAACGGTAAAATTCATCGTGTAAATTCCTCATGCCAAAATAATTACGCATTACGCATTGAAAAAAAGCTCCCGCCGTGTATCGAACGAGAGCCGTAAATTTTTTAACGTTTCGAGAACTGGGAAGCTTTGCGCGCTTTTTTGAGGCCGTATTTGCGACGTTCCTTTTCGCGGGGGTCGCGGGTAACGAAGCCTGCTTTTTTGAGCGCGGGGCGAAGTCCCTCGTCAAGTTCCATCAATGCGCGGGTAATTCCGTGACGAATCGCGCCCGCTTGACCGGTGGTGCCGCCGCCTTTGACGGAAGCAATCACGTCGTATTTGTCGTTCATCTCGGTGAGAACCAACGGTTGACGAACGATAAGTTCAAGAGTTTTCAGACCGAAATATTCATCCATTGCGCGGTTGTTAATCGTGACTTTGCCGTCGCCGGGGACGAGGCGCACGCGTGCAACGGAACTTTTGCGGCGACCTGTGCCGTAGTAGCTGACTTGTGCCATAAATTTATCTCTCCTTAGCGCGTTTCGATTTTGAGTTCTTCGGGTTTCTGCGCGGCGTAGGGGTGTTTATCGCCCGTGAAGACGTGCAGTTTTCTGAACAGATCCGCGCCGAGTTTGTTTTTGGGCAACATGCCTTTAACTGCGTGCTCAAGGACGCGTTCGGGATATTTTTTCATCCATTCGCCCGCCGTGGCATATTTGCCGCCGCCGAGGTAACCGGTGTGGTGGAAGTAAACTTTCTTGCGAAGTTTCTTGCCGGTGAAGACGATTTTTTCCGCGTTGATGACGATAACGAAGTCGCCCGTATCGACATGCGGCGTGAACACGGGTTTATTTTTGCCGCGAAGGACGTTGGCGATTGCCGCTGCCAGGCGTCCGACGGTTTTTCCTTCGGCGTCGACGATGTACCATTTGCGTTCAACGTCGCCCGCCTTTGCCATGTACGTATCTTTCACGAAAATTCCTCCATGACTTTGACTTTTTTGGAACGCACGACGAAGTTCGCTTTTGTCCGGGGCTAATGGAAACGAAAGGCAACCCGCCATACTCGTGCGATTTTAATTGAAACTTTTCGGCGTGTCAAGGGGGAGTTCGGTGTTTGACGTTGACGGTTTTTACGCGTTGACTTCGATTTAGTTTTTTAAATGTTACTTTTCTTTTGCTTGCCCAAAAGACCCGCTTTAAAAGCGGGGGAACAGTTTGGTTAAGCCGCTTCGCCAATTAAGCGTAGACATTTGCGGGTTGCTCCAGTTGGATGCAACGTCACGTTGCCAAAAGAAAAAGGCCCTCCTGCGCGGAGAGCGAATTTTACTCGCTCATATGTTCAGCGTGTCGACTTGTTTCAGCGCGTTCTCAACTCAAACGTTTGGTCGCTCGTCGTCTAACGTTTTCGGCTACAGTCAACCGCTCGTGCGTCGCGGTGAAACATCCCTGTTTCAACGCGACGCGAGGCCGTCATCCGTGACGGCCTCTTTTAAATTTCGGCGGTGCATAAAAAATTTTTGTTGACTTGAAGGGCGGACGGTCTGTTAAAATAATCACGGAGGTGTTTTAAATGAAGACACGAAAATTGCGCGACTTGACGGTTTCGGCTGTCGGCATGGGTTGCATGGGTTTTACTCACGGTTACGGCGCGTGCCCGCCCGAAAATGAATCAATCCGCCTGATTCGTTCGGCCTACGAAGATTACGGTTGCACATTTTTTGACACGGCGGAAGGTTACAGCTACGGCGAAAATGAAATTCTCGTCGGCAAAGCGTTAAAGCCCATTCGCGACAAAATTGTTCTCGCGACAAAGTTTATGCCCGAAATGTTTTTGACGACGCCCGAAATTCCCGAAGGTAAAACTTCCCGCAAAGGCGTGCGTGCGGCGTTGGAGGCGTCGTTGAAACGTCTGCAAACCGATTATATCGATTTGTATTACGAGCACCGCGTGCCCGAAAATCGCGACGTTGCCGAGGTTGCCGAGTGGATGGGTGAATTTATCCGCGAAGGAAAAATTTTGGCGTGGGGCGTATCCGAGGCGACTCCCGAACAAATTCGCCGCGCTCATTCCGTCACGCCGCTCACCGCCGTTCAAAGCGAATATTCAATCATGGAGCGCAAATACGAGCGCGAAGTCATTCCGCTGTGTCACGAACTTAATATCGGTTTCGTCGCGTTTTCACCGATGGCGGGCGGCTTTTTGAGCGGCAAATATAATTCGCAAACGAAATTCGAGGGCGACGACGTGCGGCGGGTTATCACGCGCTTCGACCCGAAAAACATGGACGCGAATCAAGCCTTGCTTGACCTGCTGAAAAAATTCGCGGCAGAAAAAAATTCTACTCCCGCGCAGATTTCGCTTGCGTGGATGATGTGCAAAAATGATTTCGTCGTCCCGATTCCCGGTATGCGCCGCGACGAACGCCTGAAAGAAAATTTCGGGGCGGCGGACGTTGAATTGAGCGTCGCGGAACTTGCCGAACTTGAAGCCGCGTTGTCGAAAATCACAATTCACGGCGACAGGAAAGACAGCGACATTCACAAACTCGGCACGATAAAATCCGTCGCCAAAAGTTGATAGCTTTCGGACATTGCACATTACGAATTACGAATTCCGCATTGCATTTTCCCTTGCGCCGAAAAAATATCTGTGCTACAATGCGCGTGTCTTTTTGTGAAAAGAGGTGATTTGCAATGTCTGCTTACTGCGAAATTTGTCAAAAGGGCGTGATGTCCGGCATGAACGTCAGCCACTCGCACTTGAAAACGAAACGCAAATGGAAGCCCAATATTCAGCGCGTGCGTGCGCTCGTCGACGGCG
>CAMUZL010000045.1 GCA_947165185.1 uncultured Selenomonadales bacterium | reverse complement strand
CAATCATCGCGCCGAAACAGTTCAGCCGAGATTTTAAAGCCGCAACGACTTTGTCCGGCTCTTCGGGGCCGTAGACGACGCACTTGTCGAACGGCGGCATTGTGCCCGTCACGTCGTCAATCAAAGCTGCCTGTCTGCCGCCCCATTTGTAAAACAATCCGCGTTGACCGATAAGCTTGCCGAGAAATCCGCCGACCAAAGCGAATGCAACGCGCCACTCGCCTTCCTTTTCCATGAGCGCCTGCATACCGTGCGGCGTCGCCAACGAGCCGTAATCGGGAATGAAACGGCAACAGAGTTTCGCAAGGTTGCTGATTTCCATTTCGTCGGGACGGATAATATTTCCTTGCGTTATCGCCACGACACTTTCGGCGACGGTGATAACGTCATCCGCACCGCAAATTCGCCGCGTGTAATTTTCAATCACGTCGACAATGTCATCTTTCGGCGTCAAAATTCTGGTTGTTATCGGGACAATTTCAACGTTCATAAAAAAACCTCCGTTAATCTTGGACGAGATGAACTCCGAGCAATTTGGCAAGTTCTTCGGCGGGCAAAAAAACTCGCGCCATCGACCAACGCATCGGGTTGCGACCGACTTCACGATAAAGAAATTCTATCGGGAAGTCAACCATATGAACCGCCGCATCTTTGAGCGAAAGATTTTTGCGCGCCGTCAAAGTAACTTTCGCGACGAGTTTGACGCTCTGTTGATGCTCAACGACCAACGCTTCAAAATAATCATCTTCACGCGGGACGCCATCACGCTCCGCCTTGCCGCGCACGTCCATGCCGTCGTATTGCTCAAACGGCAACAGCGGATGACAAATCGCGTCGACAATCATCGCCGACTGCGTGCCTTCGTTGCGGAATTCAATCGTCGTCGCCAACGTCACGGATTTTTCGTCGCGGGAAATAATTTCAAACGGTGTGCGGCTTTCGAGTTTCGGGACGAGTTTTTCTTCACGCCCGTTCAAAAAAACTGCCAGTGCCAAAATCACAATCGAGCACGCTGCGACCAACACAGCTAATATCGTTGTCAAAATATTCGCCTCCAGAAATGTTTCATTAACGGCAGGATTGTACACGAAAACTTATTGCAAGTCAAAAACCGCCCGAAATTTTTCGAGCGGCAATTTTTTATTCGGCAAGAATTTTTTTCGGACGTTCGCCCGACTTCGCATTGTTCGCGAACAGTTGACGCGCCGCAACTCGTCAATAATTTTAACGCTATTGCCGCGCCGTGACGTTATCAGTGAAAAAATTTATCGCCGCGCCCGCTTTAAAAGCGGGGGAACAGTTGACGCGCCGCAACTCGTCAATAATTTTAACGCTATTGCCGCGCCGTGATGTTATCGGCGAAAAAATTTATCGCCGCGTCAATAATTTCGTAAAGCGTCGTTTCATCTCGCACGAACGGAAAAATTTTGCCGTCACGGAAATAAATTTTGTAACCGACTTCGCCGCGCAAATCTTTCGGACAAACTTTGACGCAACGCCCGCAATGTCGACAAGTTTCGTCAATCGCCCAAAGATTTTTTTCGCGATTAACTGTCAACGCGCCGACGGGACAAATTTTCGCGCACGCGCCGCAAAAATTGCAAAGTTCGCCGCGAATCGGTTTGACTGCGCCGACAATGCCGATGTCGTTCGTGTCAACCTTCATGCAGTTATTCGGGCAGCCGCTCACGCCGATTAAAAATTTCGTCGGCAAAATTTTCCCGCCGTGTCGACGTTCAATTTCGCGGGCAATTTTCGGCGCGTCGATAATTCCCGCACGACAAATTTCGCGACCTTGGCAAGCCGTGACGGTTTTGAGTGTGGCACCGAGCGGGCAAAGTTCCAAATCGTTAGCCGCGCAGAAATTTTCGACGGCGGGGAAATTTTTTTCTTCGATAAACGGCACGGAAATTTCTTGACGCGAAGTCAGCCGAATTCTGCCCGCGCCGAAAGTTTCCGCCAAAGTTTGAATCGCGCCGAGTTGAGCCGCCGAAAATTCTCCGCCCGAAGATTTCACACGCACGTTGAAAAAATTTTCTTCGCGTTGCTTGGAAAAATATTTCATGATTCGAGACCGATGAAGTCAAAGCTTGCGTAATCGAACAATCCCCGCGCCGCCCGCTTTAAAAGCGGGGGAACAGTTGACGCGCCGCAGTCGTTCAGAAATTTTAACTTGCTCACCGCGTTCAAACCTCCACGCCGATAAAGTCAAAGCTTGCGTAATCGAACAATCCCCGCGCAGTCAATTTCAATTCGGGAATGACGGGCAGCGACATAAAAGTCAGTGTCATTACGGGTTCGACGGCGTCCGAAATTCCCAAAACTTCATGGGCTTTGGCGTGCAGGTCGTCAAGTTTCGATTTGAATTCTTCGCCGCTCAACGTGCTCATCAATCCGGCAATCGGGAGCGGAATCGACGCAATGACTTCGCCGCCGTTGACAAGCACCATGCCGCCTTCAAGTTTAATCAGCGCGTCGACGGCAGAAAAAATTTCTTCGTTGCTCACGCCCGCCGCAATGATGTTGTGCGAATCGTGCGCGACGGAAACGGCAACCGCACCGCGTCGAATTCCGTAGCCGCTCAAAAGTCCGAGGCCGATTTTGCCCGTTTCGTGGTGACGTTCAATCACTGCGACTTTGCAAATGTCCTGCGTGGAGTCGAAAACGAAATCACCCGTTGAATCGTGTTTGACTTCCGTAATAATTTTTTTCGTGAGGACGCCGCCGGGCTCAATGCCGATAACATTTACCTTGCCGCCCGACAAATTCATCTTCAAGCGGTCGACGGAAAAATTTTTCACGCGAACGGAGCCGCGCACCGTTGAAATATCTGCGGGAATAATTTCGGGCAAATATTTTCCGTCCGAGGCAACGAGTTCGCCGCCAATCCAAACTTTTTCGACGCGGAAATTTTTCAAGTCGTCGAGTAACACCAAATCTGCGCGGGCACCGATTTTAATTGCGCCACGGTCGTAAATGCCGATTGAGTCCGCAACATTCACCGTCGCCATTTGAATCGCAATCATCGGGTCGAGGCCTTCGGCAACGCACATCCGAATATTTTTGTCCATGTGACCGAGTTCCAAAATGGTTTTCGGCTGGCAGTCATCCGAACACAACAAAACGTAACGGCTGTTCGCGGGCGTGATACCTTTAACCAAAGTTTTCAGGTTGTGGCAGGCGGAACCTTCGCGAATCAAAACATACATGCCTTTTTCGATGCGTTCGTGCATTTCTTCGACGGTGGTGCATTCGTGGTCGCCGCCGACGCCCGCGCTCAAATACGCGTTCAATTCCTTGCCCGTCAACTTCGGCGCGTGACCGTCAATCAGTTTGTCGAACTTTTGGGCGAGCAAAATTTTATCCAAAACTTTATCGTCGCAGTTGATTATGCCGGGCGCGTTCATGAATTCGCCGAGCCCGAAAATATTTTTGTCGCCGATAAGTTCTTCCATGTCCGCCGCTTCGATAACTGCGCCCGCGTCTTCAAACGGCGTGGCGGGCACGCATGACGGCATCGCATGAACAATATTGAGCCGAGTATTTTTGGCGGCGTCGAGCATGTAACGAATTCCGCGCAGTCCGCAGACGTTTGCAATTTCGTGCGGGTCGGCAATGATTGAAGTTGTGCCCCGGGGAACGACAATCCTGCCGAGCTGTTCGGGGCTGACGTAACTTGATTCGATATGAATGTGCCCGTCGATAAAACCGGGTGCAAGAAATTTTCCGCCCGCGTCAAAAATTTTTTCGGCGTCGTAATTTTCGTCGCCCATGCCGACAATTTTTCCGTCGAACACGGCAACGGAGCCTGCAGAAATTTCGCCGCTCAAGACGTTGACGATTTTGCAATTCGTGATGACCAAATCCGCACGCCTTCTGCCGGCCGCCGCGTCGATTAAATTTTTCAGTTCAGATTTCGTCATAATAAAACCTCCGGTAAGGGACAAGGGGGAAGGGGGAAGGGGGAAGGGAGAAGGGAGAAGGAAAAAACGGAAAACTCTTCTCCCTTTTCCCTTCTCCTTTCTCCCTTACAAGAAGATATACTTCAAGACGAACAGCACCGTCAAAATATACATCAACGGCGTGACATCTTTGCTCTTGCCCGAAAGCACGTGCAAAATCGTGTACGAAATGACGCCGAAGCAAATTCCCTCAGAAATCGAATACATGAACGCCATCGAAAAAATCGTTATGTACGCGGGTACGGCAGTCAAAACGTCGTTCGTCCAATTTATTTTCGCAACCTGTTGCATCATCAAAAAGCCGACGATTATCAGCGCGGGAGCCGTCGCGAACGCGGGAATTGCCAAAAATATCGGCGACAGGAACAGCGCGATTAAAAATAAAAATCCCGCCGTCAGTGCCGTCAAACCCGTCTTGCCGCCTTCAGCTATGCCCGCCGACGATTCGACGAAAGTTGTAATTGTCGACGTGCCGAGAAGTGAGCCCGCAGTTGTGCCGAGCGCGTCCGTCAATAAAACTTGCTTGACTTTCGGTAACTTGCCGTCAGCGTCCAAAAGATTCGCCTTCGACGCGCAACCGATAACCGTGCCGATTGTGTCGAACAGATCGACAAACAGGAACGCCATCAAAATCGTAAAGAATTCAAACGAAAATAATCCGCTGAAGTCAACCTGCATGAACGACGGGGCGAGCGACGCGGGCATTGAAACAAATCCGTTCGGGAACAGACTGAAAAATCCCGCTTCCGGATTCGGGACGTAAATCCCGACAGCTTGACAAATCATGCCGAGACCCCACGTCGCGATAATTCCGAACAGCACAGAGCCTTTGACTTCGCGAATCAAAAGGAACGCCGTTATCAGCAGACCAATCAGCGCGAGCAAAACCGTTATGCCTTCGGAAGAAAATGTGCCGCTTTCAACGGAACTTTTGAACGAAAACAATTTAACGAGCGTCGGCCCCGCAACGACAATATGCGCGTTTTGCAAACCGATAAAGCTGATGAAAAGTCCGATACCGACCGAGACCGCGATTTTCAGCGACGGCGGAATTGCGTTGAAAATTGCTTCGCGGATGTTGACGAGCGACAACAAAATAAAAATGACACCCTCGACGAAAATCGCCGCCAACGCCTGTTGCCACGTGTAACCCATGCCGATAACGACGGTGTAAGCAAAATAAGCGTTAAGCCCCATGCCCGCCGAAAGTACGAAAGGCATATTCGCGAGGAATGCCATTAAAAATGTTGCCAGCGCGGACGCAAGAGCCGTTGCCGTGAAAATTGCGCCCGTGTCCATGCCGGCCGCGCCCAAAATTATCGGGTTGACCGCCAAAATGTAAGCCATCGTCATGAACGTCGTTATTCCCGCCATCACTTCGGTTTTAACGTCCGTGCCGCGCTCCCTGAGTTCAAAAAATTTTTCCATGAAACGTCCTCTCTCAAAAAAAAATTTGACTGCGGCGGAATTCTATACGAAAACTTTCGGCAAGTCAAAAATCTGTCAAGTCAAGCTGTCTTCAAGGCGATTTTTTATTATCGTGACGTGCGGGCCGTAAATGACTTGCACGCCGACGCCTTTTTGAATGACGCCCTGCGCGCCGCTCGACGACAAAATTTCTTCGTTGACCAAGTCGGCATCTTTGACGGTGACACGCAGACGAGTTGCGCAACAATCGAAATAGGTAATGTTCGCACGCCCGCCGAGTCCCGAAAAAATCAGCTTGACTTGTTCGGCGGCGTCGATTTTTTCATCGCCTGCCAAAATTTTTTCACCGCGTCCCGGCGTTTGGAAATCGTATTTTTCAATCAGATATTTGAACGAAAGATAATACAAGAAAAACCACAGCACGCCGACAACGGGAACGTAAATCCAATTTGTCTTGTCTACGCCCTGGGCAATGCCGAACATTATAAAATCAATGCAGCCGCCCGAAAAAGTTTGTCCGACGGTAATTTGCAACATGTGCGCGAGCATGAAGGCGCAACCGTCAAAAAACGCGTGCAGTACGTAAAGTTGCGGCGCGACGAACAGAAACGCAAATTCAAGCGGCTCCGTTATCCCCGTCAAAAACGAAGTCAGCGCGGCGGAAAGCATCATGCCGCCGACAACTTTTTTATTTTGCGGCGACGCGGTTTTGTAAATTGCGTAAGCGGCACCGACAAGCCCGAACATCATCGTTATAAATCTGCCCGACATGAAACGCGAAATGCCTTCGTAATATTTCACGGTTGACGGATCTGCCAATTGCGCGAAAAAAATTCGTTGCGTGCCTTCGACAAGTTGACCGTTGATAATTTCACTGCCGCCGAGTGCCGTCGTCCAAAACGGCAAATACAAAATGTGATGCAATCCGAACGGGCCGAGCATTCGCAGGACAAATCCGTAAATCAGCGTGCCGACATAACCGGTTGAGCTGAAACTGTTGCCGATTGAAAAAATTATTTCCTGGAAGTGCGGCCAGATGACGTAGACTTCCACGCCCAAACAAATCGACGCGAACGCGCAAATTATCGGGACGAAACGCGAGCCGCTGAAAAATCCGAGGAATGCCGGCAGTTCCGTTTTGTAAAATTTTTCGTGCAGGTGATACGTCATTAAGCCGACAACCATGCCGCCGAAAACGCCCGTGTCTAAAGTTTGAATTCCGAGCGACATTCCCTGCCCGACGCTTGCCAAATTTGTTTCGGCGAGTTTGCCCGTGATTTTCAGCGCGGTGTTAATCGTCGCGTTCATTATCAGCATTGACAAAATCGCCGCCAAGCCGACGGTGCCTTTGTCCTTGCGCGCCAAACCGACGGCAAGTCCCACGGCGAAAAGTATCGGCAGGTTTGCGAAAACGATATTGCCCGCGTCCGCCATAATCAGCAGGATATTCTGAACCCAATAAATCTTCAGGAACGGGAACGCAACCAACGTGTTCGGATTCGACAGCGCGCCGCCGACGCCGAGCAAAAGTCCCGCCGCAGGAAGTAACGCTATCGGCAACATTAAAGCCTTGCCGAAATTTTGCAACGCGGCGAAAATTGCTCCGCTTTGTTTTTGCGCGAAATCGTACAGTTCCAAGACAATCGGGTTGCGACGAATTTTGTTTAACTGAGCTATCAACGGCGTCACTCCAAAATTTCAAGCTTGCGTTCGCAGAAAGTCACGGGCGTCAAATTCAGTTCGCGAACAAAATCAACTGCGCGGTCGAAATAATTCCCGACGGCTGAAATTTTGTGCGCGTCCGAACCGATCGTCACGAAACGCCCGCCGAGTTCGCGATATTTTTTGTACACGGGCACGAGTTCATTAACGGCACGTTCGGAAAAAAATCTGCGCGTGTTGAGTTCCAAAACTTTTTCGCGGCCGACGAGAATTTTCAACACAGCGTCAATTTCCGTCGAAAAATTTTCGTAATCAATTTCGGGATTGTCATACGGCGCGGCACGGCAAATGTAATCGATGTGACCGAGCGCGTCGAAGTCCGCAATTTCAACTTCCGCCGCCATCTGCGCAAAATATTTTCGGTAAGCCGTCGGCTTGTCCTTGTCGGCGTAAAATTCGGGATAGTAAATGTCCAAATCGTCGACGAGATGAATCGAGCCGATAACGAAATCGAAATCCGCTTGAGCGATAAATTTTTCGTTGACGGCACGAGCTTTTTTACGCAAGCCGACTTCCACCCCGAGACGAATTTTTTCGCCGCGCAGATTTTTATATTCGTTCATGTAAGCGGCGGGGTCGAACGAAAAATTTTTCCCGCGAGTGTCCGTGACTTCGTAATCGAAATGTTCCGTGAAGACAACGCCGAGATTTAAACTTTCGGCTTTGGCAATCGCGTCCGCCGCAAGCATTTCCGAATCAGTGGAAAATTTTGTGTGCATGTGTGAATCAAAAATCATTCGTCTTCATCCTCGTATTCGTCGTCATGGTGGTGATGGTGATGAGCAATTTCTTTGCCGCGAATTTCTTTAATCGCCCGGGCAACGTCCTCCGCGCCGTAAATCGCCGAACCCGCAACCAAAACATTTGCGCCGGATTCGCGAACCCAAACGGAAGTTTCTTCGTTGATGCCGCCGTCGACTTCGATATCGCATTCGGTCTCCATTTCCTCAATCATGTGGTAAAGCATGTGGATTTTGCCGAGTTGCGACTCGATAAATTTTTGTCCGCCGTAGCCGGGGTTGACCGTCATAATCAAAATCATGTCAGCATCTTCGACGAGTTCTTCGACCGTTGAAAGCGACGTGCCGGGATTGAGCGCAACACCCGCCTTGCAACCGAGTTCGTGAATTTTTTGTATGACGCGGTGCGCGTGACGGGTTGCCTCGACGTGGAAAGTTATGATGTCCGCGCCGGCTTTTGCGAAACTTTCAATCTGCGTTTCGGGGTGTTCAACCATCAAATGCACGTCAAGAACGGCGTCGGTAATTTCGCGCAAACTTTTGACGACGCCCGCGCCGATTGTAATTTCCGGCACAAAACTTCCGTCCATAACGTCAACGTGAACATATTCCGCGCCCGCGTCCGTAACTTTTTTGACTTCGTCGGCGAGGTGCGCGAAGTCCGCCGAAAGAATCGACGGAGCAATAATCGTTGCCATAGAAAAACCTCCCAAAATTTTTGACGACATTATATCAGACAGCGCAAGAGTTTCACAAAATTATTTCGCGCAGGAAGTTTCTTTTGGTTGTGGTATACTTGCCAACGCGGAATTTCGCATGTTGAAAGGAGAATTTTTATGTACGACAACCATGTCACTGCCGGCAGATTTTTTCACTACCGCGATATTTTGTCGCGAATCTATCAGGGCGAAGACACGGAAACAAATCTTGATGAGCTTCTTGAGGAAATTCAAGACGATTACGATCAAGGCAAGTTGTCTTCTTCGCAATACGACAATTTGCTGTCACTGGCGCAAGACATTTGAATTCCTTCGGAGGTTTTTACTGTGGAAAAAATTTCTGTGCTGAAAAAAATTCTGCACGACGCGGAAAATATTTTAATCGGCGCGGGCGCGGGTCTTTCGACGGCGGCGGGCTACACTTACAGCGGCGAACGTTTCCGAAAACATTTCGCGGACTTTGAAAAAACTTACGGTTTTCAAGACATGTACAGCGGCGGATTTTATCCCTACGCCACGCCCGAAGAATTTTGGGGCTTTTGGTGCAGAAATATTTTCGTCAATCGCTACGACTTGCCGCCCAATCCGACTTATCGGAAACTGCTGGAGGTTGTGCGCGACAAAAATTATTTCGTGCTTACCACAAACGTCGATCATGCGTTTCAGCTCAACGGCTTCGACAAGACGCGACTTTTTTACACGCAGGGCGATTACGGTTTATTTCAATGTTCCGTGCCGTGTCACAAAAAAACTTACGACAACGAAAAAATTGTTCGCGAAATGATTGCTGCCGAAAAAAATCTGCGCGTGCCGAGTGAACTCATTCCGCGCTGTCCGAAATGCGGCGAGCCGATGACGTTGAACTTGCGCAGTGACGATAAATTTGTCGAAGATTCCGGCTGGCACGCGGCGGCTTATCGTTACGAAAAATTTTTGAAACTGCACGCGGCGGGCGACATTGTTTTTTTGGAACTGGGCGTCGGCGGCAACACGCCCGGCATAATCAAATATCCGTTTTGGAAATTCACGGCTCAAAATCCGAAAGCCTGTTACGTCTGCATAAATTTCGGCGAAGCGTTCGTGCCCGACCCGATTGCCGCGCAAAGTTTGATTATCGACGCCGACATTGCCCGCGTGCTTGAAAGTCTGTGACAAAAAAATTCCCGCACGCTTGAAAATTTTTGACGCAAAAAAAATTCCCCGTGTTGACGAGGAAAATTTTCAGTAATAGCGGACTTCCCAATCCCAATCAATCGGGTAGCTGTACTGCGAATAATTGTCGGGGTGAGCGAGCATGTCGCCGCAATACGCGCCCGAAACGTTGTAGAAAGTCAGCCGAACATTTTCGACGGTCTGATTCGGCTCAATGTGAAACTTCGGAAAATAATCGTCGTTGGTTTTCATCATCTTGCTGGCGAAAATCACGTTGCCGCCGCCGTCATAAACGTTGATGAAAAAAATCGAAATGCCTTCAACGTCCGCCGCTTTGTCGCCTGTG
This sequence comes from uncultured Selenomonadales bacterium, assembly GCA_947165185.1. Lineage (GTDB taxonomy): Bacteria > Bacillota > Negativicutes > Selenomonadales > Selenomonadaceae > Quinella. Next base: position 2,651 of record CAMUZL010000045.1, on the reverse strand, counting down.
TTGGTGAAATTCGCAACCAAGTCAAGTTGATTTTCGGCGGGACGAAACTCTACCCGCGCTTCAATGTCGATATAAGCGTTGGCGTGAACCGCATTTGACGCGACGATAAAAATTATTGCCGCGAACATCAGCGAAAGAAATTTTTTCATGGCAAAAACCTCACTTCTGCTTTTGGCAAGATTATATTTTTTCGTGCCGCCGAATTCAACAACAATTTTGTGGAGGGAACTTTATGAATCGCTTGGAACTTGTCAAACGTTTGAACGCGCATTTGCTGAACTTATTGCAGGTTGACGCGTCCGACGTGCCCGAAGATTTTGCGGCGCAACGAAAACTTTTTCGGGCGTTGATGAATATTTGTCCGCCGTGTGAGCTTGACGAAAATTTTTTGCGACTGCAGGACGAATTGTTGTCGGCGGAAGTTCGCGAACGCGGAATTGTAAAAATTTCCGACATTCCGAATGTCGACAAACACATAAAACTTTGGCGCGGGGACATCACGCGTCTTGAAGTCGATGCGATTGTCAACGCCGCGAACGAAAAACTTTTGGGCTGTTTCGTGCCGCTTCACGCTTGCATTGACAACGCGATTCACTCCGCCGCCGGTCTGCAACTTCGCAACGTCTGTAACGAAATTATGTCCGCGCAGGGTTACGACGAGCCGACGGGTTGCGCGAAAATTACTCCCGCGTTCAATCTGCCGAGTAAATTTGTTTTGCACACCGTCGGGCCGATTATTCCGCCCGAACGTCAACCGAATGCCGCCGAAGAAAATTTGCTTGCCGCGTGTTACGAATCCTGTTTGAAACTTGCCGCCGAAAAAAATCTTGCAAGTGTCGCGTTCTGTTGCATTTCCACGGGCGAATTTCACTTCCCGCCGAAACGCGCCGCCGAAATTGCCGTTGCGACCGTGAAAAAATTTTTGGCGACGAATACGCTTGAAATTATTTTTAACGTCTTCACAGAGCGCGACGAAAAAATTTATCGCGAACTTTTTTAGCGCGTTGAAAAAATAATCATCACAAAAATTTTCCGCAAACAAAAAAGCCCGCTTCGTGAGCGGGTCTTTTAAATTGTCGGTATCTTCAACGTGAAAGTCGAGCCTTCGCCGGGTTTGCTGCGCACGTCAATTTCGATGTCGTGTCGGTCGGCAATCCATTTCGCGACGGCAAGCCCCAGCCCGACGGAATTTTCGCAACCGTCAACTTTCGTGCGCGCTTTGTCCGTGCGATAAAACCTGTCGAAAATTTTTTCGCAATCTTCTTTGGAAATGCCGATGCCTTTGTCGACGAATTTCAACGTCGCGAATTTATTTTCGGTCGTCAACAAAATTTTTACGGGCGAATCGGGCGGGCTGTAACGCAACGCGTTATCCAGAAAGGCAGTCAGCATTTTTTTCAGAAACTCCGCGTCGCCGAAGATTTTGCACGGCATTAATTTTGCGATTTGCACACGCGGCGAACCTCGGTCTTCGACAAAACGTTTTATCAGCTCATCCAAATCGACGGGCACTTTCGTCAACGGTTGGTCGCCTTCGTCGGCGCGGGCAAGGAACAATAAACTTTCAACCAAATTTTGCATGTTCTGCGCGGAATTTTTTATCGACGTTACGGCCTCTTTGAAAATCGCGGGATCGTCCGCTCCGCAAGCCTCCAGCAAATCGACGTAGCCGCGAATTATCGTCAGCGGCGTGCGCAGTTCGTGGCTTACGTCGTTGACGAATCTTTGTTGACGCAAATAATTTTCTTGAGCTTGTCGCCGCACGGAATTAATCCTTAATCGCATAACCGACGCCTCTGGTCGTGTAAATATATTTTTCGCCGAAGCGGTCGTCGATTTTTGAGCGCAGGTAGCTGATGTAAACGTCGACGACATTTGTGTCGCCGATGTAATCGTAGCCCCAAACCGTCTGCAAAATTTGATCGCGGCTCAAAACATTGCGTTTGTTCTCGACGAGATATTTCAACAGCTCATATTCTTTGTGCGTCAACTCGACGTGTTCGCCTTTAACGGTGACTTCGTAGCGTTCGGGATAAATAATCATGTTTTTGACGACGTAGCGGGTATCTTCCGCCTCGCGCACGCGTTCTGTGTGTCGACGAAGTACGCCGCGAATTCGCGCCAAAAGTTCTTCGGCGGCAAAAGGTTTCGTCATGTAATCATCCGCGCCGAGGTCAAGCCCTTCGACTTTGTCGCGAACTTCGTCGCGGGCGGTCAGCATGATTATCGGCACGTCCGAAACTTCGCGCACGCGTTTGCAAATTTCCATGCCGTCCATTTCGGGCAACATCACGTCCAACAAAACAAGGTCGTATTTTTCCTGAAGAATTCGTTCGTAAGCGCGTCGCCCGTTCGGTTCCCTTGCGGTTTTGAAGCCTTCGCGTTCAAGCGTCAACTGCAACAGTCGCGCTATCGGTTTTTCGTCCTCGACGATAAAAATTTTTGCAGGGTCTGCCATTTAAAAGCCTCCTCTTTAGGGACAAGGGACAAGAGAGAAGGGAGTCGAGTTTTTTCTCCCTTCTCCCTGGTCCCTATTCACCAAATTCGTCTTAAAATAATTGAAGCCGTAACGTCGCGGTCGTTCTTGCTGATTTGAAATTCCGTTTCGCCGCCGATTGACCAGCCGCGTGCAAATTCGTTTTCGCCGCGCA
>CAMUZL010000044.1 GCA_947165185.1 uncultured Selenomonadales bacterium | reverse complement strand
ATCTTCACCGTACTTTTTTGGAGGCATAATCTAACTCCTTTCGTGTCCAATACGGAACGTCTTTTTTTGTGTCCACTTTTCCATTATACATCCAGATCACCTTGCTTTAGCTATGGGTGTGAAATAGCGCAAAAAAATTCTTGTCATATGCTAATCGTCCTTGTATAATGCGAAAAAATTTTTGAATGGGAGTGGTGAATAATTTTTGGGGACAGACCAGTCGTTAAAGGCAGTTCAAACTCTACCCGGACGACCAGTAAAACAGCTGTAGCAGCGGTCGAGCCTTTCGACTCCTGTCGCCCACCACAACGACAAGATGGAGGAGACTCCATCAGACGTCGCCTTCATTGGAAGCTTTGGTTGTTAATAACGGAATCCGCCGGCTTTTGCCGTGGGGAGTTTGTCAAGTCATGTGCACAATACACCGAAAATGCAAAAGGAAACGACAGCGATTGTCAATAAAATTTTTCAGACAAGAGCATAATCAGGACAACTCACAGACAATTCACCAAACAAAGACTTGATTTTTCAAGAGAAATACGACATGAAACCTTATCTTGCGTCAATCGAATACATTCGCGGCGTGGCAATGCTCGGCGTCGTGGCGATTCACGTCGGTTCGCAATACTTGCTGAATCCCACGCCGAACATTCACCTTGTCGCGCTCTTTGAAATCGTCTCGCGGTTCAGCGTGCCGATTTTCTTTTTTGTGTCGGCGTTCGGGCTTTTTTATCGCATGGAACTTTCGGAGCCGTTTGAGTACGGAAAATTTTTGCGGCGGCGATTCAAGGCGGTATTGATTCCGTATCTGCTGTGGTCGACGTTTTATTTCGTGCACGATAATTGGCTGGCAGGTTACGAACTTTTACCCGACTTCGATTACGGCGCGGAAATTTTATTTTTCGGGCTGGCGAAGTATCATCTGTACTTCATGGTGATTTTGATTTGGTTTTACTTATTGATGCCGCTGTGGATTTTTTTGGTCAAGCGCATGTCGCCCGCGAAATTGATTTTGCTTTTGGTCGCGCAGGTTTCATTTGATTTTTGGTCGAGTTATTCGCCCGAAATTTGGCAGGTGATTAATTCGCTTGAAAACGGCTCGTGGTTGCAGTTGGCGTTGAAATGGCGGCTCAACTGGTTTGTCGGGCATTACGTTTTTATTTTCGTGCTGGGCGGAATTCTCGGCGTGCATTCGGAAAAATTTTTCGCGTGGTGTTCGTCGCACAAAAAAATTGTCGGCGCAACATTTTTCGTCGCGCCGGCAACTTTGCTCGGATATTACTACGAATTGATTTTCGTGCAAAAATTTTCGCCGCTTGAGGCAGTCAACACCGCGCACCAACTTTCACCTGCGGGAATTTTTTACACAATCGCCGCGTCGATATTTTTGTTCACGCTGTTTCAATTCGGCTCGCTGAATTCCCTGACGAAAAAATTTTTGAGCTTGCTCGGAAAAAATTCGTATTTCGTCTACTTGGCGCACCCGCTGACGATAACTTATTTGTCGCTGTGGCTCGGCAAGTTGGGGCTGATAATGACGGCAACGAACGCGCTGATTTTTTACGTCGCGGTTGTCGCGGTGACTTTGGCGATAAGTGTTATTTTTAATCTACTTTCTTTCGGCAGCGAAAGAAAGTAGCAAAGAAAGTTGCGCCTGCGCGGCGGGCGATTTTGGGTTGTCGCGTTGAAACCCCGCCTCGAAAACCGCGAGTCGTGTGCCGACGGTATTTGCATCCTGCAAATGCGTCGGCAGAGGCCGACATCCGTGTCGGCCTCTTTTTTTGTTTTGAATTAATTTTCGTCGGAAATTTTTTCAAGCAAGCCCGCAATAAATTTCACGTGCGGGGCAACCGTGTTCAAGTGAAGTCGTTCGTTCGGCGTGTGAATGTTTTCGTTCGTCGTGCCGATTGAAATTATGTCCAGCTCGGGATTTTTTTTCGCGAAGAAACTTGTTTCAAGTCCCGCGTGAATCGTCTTGACTTCGGGCGCGTGACCGTTTTGCTGAGCGAAAATTTTTTCGGCAAGCTTGAGTAATTTGCTGTTTGTGTTGAAATGCCAAGCGGGCGTCGGCGTTGAAAATTCATAATCGAACAGACACAATTTCGCCGCCTGCTCCAAAACTTCCGTGAACTCAAAAACAAGTTCGTCGGCATTTGCCCGCGCCAAAAGTTTCACCGTGACGGAATTGTCGTCCATATCCACGATGCCCAAATTCGCGGACGCCAAAACTTCCGAAGAATTTTCGGGGCTCATCACATAAACGCCGCTGTGAATCAACGTCATCAAATTCATCAGATATTCGCAGTCTTTTGCGTGCAAAACTTTTTGGGGACGCGGGATAATTCGTGTCTCGATTTTTATTTTTGAATCCGTCGCGGCGTAAATTTTTTGCAGACCGCCTTCAATGTCCGCGCAAATTTTTTCAACGTCGGCGGCGGGCACGTCCGTTGAGACGACGATTTCGGCGCGGTTCGGAATTGCGTTAAAAGCTTTGCCGCCCGTCAAACTCGACAGCCGAATTTTCCCGTGGCGGGTGATTTGCCGAAGAATTTGCACGGCAACTTTAAGCGCGTTGATTCGCCCGCAAGAAATTTCTTCGCCGCTGTGGCCGCCGCGCAGGTTCCCGACGGTTATCGCCATGTTCGTGTAAAGTTTCGTGTCGGGGCGCACGTAATGAACTTCGCGGCTGAAAGTTGCGTGCACGGCTCCCGCACAGCCGACGACGATTTCGCCGAAATTTTCCGAGTCGCAATTAATCATGAAGTCCGCGTCCGCAAAAAATTTTTCGTCCGCGCCTCTCGCGCCGCTCATGCCCTGTTCTTCGTCGACGGTGAAAATCGCCCGAATTTTTCCATGCGTGAACGCGTCGCGATTGTCGACCAGATAAAGAATTTCCGCAATGCCGATTCCGTCGTCTGCGCCCAAACTTGTGCCGTCCGCCGACAAAAATTTTTCGTCGCGAATTAATTTTATCGGGTCTTTCAGCGGATTGAAATTCACGCCGTCACGGGCAACACAAACCATGTCCATATGCGCTTGCAAAATCGTCAGCGGAAAATTTTCTTTACCGGGGCTTGCGGGAATTTCGGCGATAACATTGTTGAATTTGTCGCGCACGACCTCAAGCCCGCGTTTGACAAAAAAGTTCTGCAAAAATTTGCCGACTTGCGCTTCGTGTTTCGACGGGCGCGGAATTTTCGCCAGCTCGGCAAAATTTTCAAGCACACCGTCCAAAATTTTTTCGTCGGTCTGCGTCAAAATTGTTTCGTTCATCTTCAAGACTCCGTTTCATCAGAAAGAACTTTCAAAAACGCAACGTTGGATTAATTCTGCCCGCCGCCGAAAAATCCTGCGCTTGTGGCAATTTCGTCGACGCCGTGATAAAATTGGCGGGAAAAATTTTTGCGGAGGATTCAGTTGAACGCTCATGTTTTTGTCGACGCCGAAAACGTTTCGCCCGACGTGACCTTTCGCGTCGTCGAATTTTTCGGCAGGGAGCACGCGATAACGAAAGTTGACATTGTCGCCAAGGAAGATACTTTGTCGTTCAAATATCGCAATCTCGACCCGAAAATTTTTCGCGTGCAAAATTGTTTCTACGGCAAAAATTCCGCCGATACGTGGATTTGCATTGAGATTGTTCGGGCGATTATCGACGAGCCGGAACTTGAGCTGGTGATAATTATTTCAAGCGACAAAGATTTTCTGCCCGCAATAAAATTCGCCGCCGACTTCGACAAAAAAATTTTCATCGTGTCAAACGGCGTCACGCACAAAAATTTGACCGCGCACATGAGAACTTTGGGCATACACCCGACGGCGGTGGAGTTGAAAGATTTTCGTTGCGGCTTCGACGAACCGTCACAAAAACTTTCGCCGTTCCTGTCGCAGTTTTATTACGACACGCAAAAATTTTTTCTCGCGCACAGGGATGAAGTCCGCATGATTTTGATACGCCGCACGAGCGGAAAAATTTGCGAAGTGCCGTTTGTCGAGGGAATGAGCGTGGACATTTTCCGCCGCGAACTGCGTGAACTGCGAATTTTTGGCCCGAAACGTTCGATTTACGATTTCTGCCGCCAAAATTTTTTAAAGGTCGTCGACGAGCAAATTTATTTCCTCAGCGAAGAAGAAATTTTGCCGCCCGTCACGCAGATTGAAACCGTCGACAAATTTTTGTCGCGCCGCGCCGCCGATGTCCGAAAAATTTTCGTCAAGCACGCCGAAAAAATTTTTGAAATCCCCTTCGCGGACGAAATGCCGCTTGAACTTTTCGGCAAACTCCTGCGCGAAAAAAAAATTATCGGCAAGACATTTTCACCGCTGAAAGTCGCCGAAAAAAGCATGTTGGTCGTGCGCAACGGGAAAGTTTTTTTGCCGACGGAGGACGAACTCGAAAAACTTTGCGACGCGCAGGAAGATAACGTCGACAAATTTTTTCTGGACAACGCGGAAGATATTCGGAAAGTTTTCGTCAAGCAGGGACAAAAAATTTTTGAAATTCCCTTCGTCGACGGCATGAGCCTTGAACTTTTCGGCAAACTTCTGCGCGGACAAAAAATCATTTCGGCAACGGGCAACCCCGCCAAAGTTGCGGAAAAAAGTTTGCTCAACGTGCGGCGCGGAAAAGTTTTTCTGCCGACCGAGGACGAACTTGAAAAAAATTACGAGGAACTTTCCGCCGAAGAAAAATTTTTCGCCGAAAACGCGGGAGCCGTCCGAAACATTTACGTCAAGCACGCGGGCAAAACTTTGGAATTGCCTTTCGTCGACGGTATGCCGCTTGAAATTTTCGGCGAAATGCTCAGTCAGCGGAAAATTGCGGGGCGTGCCGCGTCGATAAAAAAATTCGCCGCAAAAAATTCGTTCGTCATTCGCGACGGGAAAGTTTTCCTGCCGCCCGAAATTAAATTCGATGACCCTTCCGCCGTCGACGATTATTTAAACGAACACGTTTTGCAAATTCGCACGGCGACAATTTTTCACGACGGGCAGAAATTTTCCATTCCGTTCGTGGAGGGGATGCCGACGAAAATTTTCAATAAACTTTTACGCGCACAAAAAATTACTGCGGAGCCGGTGACTGTCGCGAAAGAAAATTCGTTTGTCGTGCGCGGCGAAAAAATTTTTTCAACGGGGAGGAATTGACTTGAAAATTATCGAGCCGAGTGTTGAACTTGCCGAAGACTTCGACGCGGTCGCCGTCATGAAAAAAATCGAACGTGCAGGGCGCGTCTGCTACAAGTCCGAAGGCAACATCACCGACGACAGCGCGGAAAAATTTATTCGCGGGATTATCAAACGCGGGCACGAATCCGTTATCGAACATGCGGCCGTTTCGTTCAAAATTATTTGCGATCGCGGCGTCACGCATGAACTTGTTCGCCACAGAATCGGAGCAAGTTTTTCGCAAGAATCAACAAGATTTTGCGATTACAGCGCGGGAAAATTCGGCGGCGAGCTGACTTTTATCAAGCCGTGCTTTTGGAGCGATGACGACGAAAATTTTCATCTGTGGCGGGCGACAATGGAGTTGCTTGAAAAAAATTATTTGGCGATGCGTGCGAACGGTGCCAAACCCGAAGAAGCGCGTTCAATCCTGCCCAATTCGCTCAAGACGGAAATTTTCGTGACGATGAATCTGCGCGAACTGCGACATTTTTTGAAACTGCGCACGGACACGAAAGCCCATCCGCAAATGCGACAAATTGCGCTGAAAATTTTCGACATCCTCAACGAAAAACTTCCGGCAATTTTCGGCGACATCCAAATAAAGGAGCGTTTGACATGAAAATTACAATCGGCAGTGACCACGCGGCGACTGCGCTCAAGGACGAAGTCAAAAAAGTTTTGGCGGAATTCGACGCCGAAATTAACGACGTGGGCACTTTCGGCACCGAACGCGTCGATTATCCCGACATTGCCGAAAAAGTTTGCGCGGACGTTACAAGCGGCAAATCCGAACGCGGAATTGTTTTGTGCGGCACGGGCATCGGAATTTCAATCGCGGCGAACAAAATCAACGGAATTCGTTGCGCTCTTTGCGGCGACGTTTATTCGGCGAAAATGTCCCGCGAACACAACAACGCAAATGTTTTGGCGATGGGCGGGCGCGTTATCGGTTGCGGTTTGGCGGGCGAAATTGTTCGTGCGTGGTTGACGACGGATTTTGCGGGCGAGCGTCACGAACGTCGAATTAATCAGATAACCGCGCTTGAACAAAAAAATTCTCATTAAATTTTCGGAGGTGTTTTAATTGGCTGACGAACGCTTGATTGTCGCGCTGGATTTTCACACGGCGGAAGACGCGAAAAAACTTGTCGACGAACTCGGCGACGACGTGAATTTTTACAAAGTCGGCATGGAACTTTTTTATTCCGTCGGCGCGGAAATTATTCATTGGCTCAAGGCGCGTGACAAAAAAATTTTCCTGGACTTGAAACTCCATGACATCCCCAACACCGTGGCGGGCGGGCTGTGTTCGCTGATGAATTTGGGCGCAGATATTTTGAACGTGCACGCTTCGGGCGGCTTCACGATGATGAAAACTGCGGCGTCGGCTCTTCACGACGAGGCGGCAAAACGCGGCGTTGCTTGCCCGAAATTGATAGCTGTGACCATTTTAACCAGTATAAATCAATCAGAATGGTACGGCACATTGAAAATTTCGGAGCAGGTTGTCAACTTCGCCAAACTCGCCAAAGACGCGGGACTTGACGGAGTTGTCGCCTCACCGCAGGAAGCAAAGTTGATTCGCGAAACTTGCGGCGAAAACTTTTTAATCGTGACGCCGGGCGTGAGACCTGCGGGCGCGAACGTCGACGACCAAAGCCGAATCGCCACACCTGCGGCGGCACTCAAAAACGGCGCGACGCATTTGGTTATCGGGCGGCCGATTCGTGCGGCGAAAAATCCGCGTGAGGCGGCACAAAAAATTTTGGCAGAAATGAGAGGCGTTTAATCATGACTGAAAAAGAAGTTTACGATTTACTTGTCGAGACGGGCGCAATTATGAACGGGCATTTCAAATTGACAAGTGGCTTGCACAGCCCACATTACGTCGAAAAATTTAACGTCCTGCAACATCCCAAAATGACCGAAAAACTTTGTCAGGCAATGGCGGAACATTTCAAAGACGCGAACATTGAAACGGTCGTCGGTCCCGTGACAGGCGGAATTATTTTGGCGCACGAAACCGGCAAAGCTTTGGGCACGCGTGCAATTTTCACCGAGCGCGTCGACGGGCAGATGACTTTCCGGCGCGGTTTTACGTTGCACGAAGGCGAACGCGTTTTGGTTGTCGAGGACGTTGTTACGACGGGCGGATCGATTCGCGAAGTTATCGACGTGGTTAAAAAATTCGGCGGCGTGCCCGTGGCGGTCTCAATGTTGGTCGACAGGTCGGGCGGCAAGGCGACATTCGGCGACGTGCCGAGTTTCGCGCTGTTGCACATGGACGTTGAAACTTACGCGCCTGAAGATTGCCCGCTGTGCAAAGAAAATGTTCCGCTGACGAAACGCGGCTCAACCGGCAAAAAATAATGCTCAAAAGTTTAACGGTCGAAAATTTTGCGTTGCTGGAAAATGTCACGGTCGAATTCGGCGACGGCTTAAATATTTTGACGGGCGAAACGGGCGCGGGCAAATCGATTTTGATTGACGCGTTGGGCGCGGCGGTCGGCAACCGAATCGGCTCAAGTCAAATTCGCAAGGGCGCAGATTTTTTGCGCGTCACGGCAACTTTTTCGTCGGGCGAGAAAAATTTTGTCGTCGAACGGAAAATTTCACGCACGGGCAAAAATTCAATCACGCTTGACGGCGAACCGATAACTTTGTCGCGGCTGAAAAAATTCGGTGCGGAAATTTTGGACGTGCACGGGCAGAATCAAAATCTTGAACTCCTGCGCGAAGAAAAAATTTACGCGTTGATTGATGACGAAAAAATTCTGTCGGAGCTGGAAAGTTTCGGCGAAATTTTTCGTGCGCTCAACGTCAAAAATCGTGCGTTGGAGAAAAAACTTTCTGCGCGTGCGGAAAATCTTCAGCGACTGGAATTTTTGCGTTGGCAGGCGAAAGAAATTTCTTCAGCGCATTTGAAACCGAACGAGGACGAAAAAATTGACGCGGAAATTCGCAAGCTGTCACACGCGGAAAAAATTGCCGAGAACGTTCAAAAATCCGTGCAACTTTTGAGCGACGGCGACCGCGATATTTTGACGGCACTGGCACGCGTCATGAAAAATTTGAGCGACGCGGCACGTTTCGACGACAAACTTAATTCGGCGCGGCAACTTTTGGAGCAGGCGGAAATTTTTCTGCGCGAGGCGACGGACGAAATTCGCGATTACGGCGAGGCTTTGGATTTTTCGCCCGAACGGCTTGACGAACTTCACGAGCGGGCAGATGTGATTTTCAAACTCAAACAAAAATACGGCGCGACTGTCAACGAAATTTTGGCGCGGCTGTCGAAGATTCGCGAAGAAATTTCATCCGTCGAAAGTTTTGATTCGGACGTTGTCGAACTGCAGAAAAAAATTTCCGAACTTGAACGGGCGGCGAAAATTTCTGCGGAAAAACTTTTGCAACTGCGTCAAGCTTCGGCGAAAACTTTAAGCGCGTCGGTCGAGCAAAAAATTCGTCGGCTGGGCATGGAGCGCGCACAATTTGAAATTGTCGTCAATCCGTCGGAAAAATTTTCGGCACGCGGCGGCGACACGGCGGACGTACTTTTTTGCGCGAACGTCGGCGAAGAAAAATTTTCGCTGTCGAAAGTCGTTTCGGGCGGTGAGCTGTCCCGAATCGCGTTGGCGTTGAAAGCTGTCGCGGCTCAAGATTCGGCGGCAACTTTGGTTTTCGACGAAATCGACACGGGCTTGGGCGGCGTCACGGCCAAAACCGTCGCGGAATGCATTTCCGAAATTTCGCGGCGTCGGCAAGTGCTGTGCATAACTCATCTGGCGCAAATCGCAAGTTTGGCGGATGTTCATTTGCGAATCACGAAATCGGAAGTCGGCGGGCGCACGGTCACCAAAGTCGAACGGCTTGACGAAACTCAGCGCGTCGCGGAAATTTCGCGAATGGCTTCCGGCAAAGAATCAACGGCGTCAATCAAAAATGCCCGTGAAATGCTCTCCTCCGCCGAAATATTCAAACAACAACTTCTTGCGTAACCGAAAACTTTGTGGCAAAATATTTCCCAGCAAACTGCAGGAGGGGATGCCGTATGGACGTGATTGCGCTGGTCGGGCCGAGCGGAACCGGCAAAAGTCATCGTGCCTTGCAGGTCGCACGCGAACACGACGCCGACGCCATTATCGACGACGGGATTTTGATTAAGGACGGACACATTATCGCGGGCGAATCGGCCAAGACCGAAAAAAGTCGAATCATGGCGGTCAGGCGAGCGATTTTCGTTTTGCCGGGACACGCCGAAGAAGTTCGCGCCGCCATAAAAAAAATTCAGCCGCACAGAATTTTGGTTATCGGCACGTCCGAAAACATGGTGCACAAAATCGCGAAGACGCTTTGCCTGCCGTCGATTCAATTAATCGTGCGCATTGAAGACATCGCGTCGAATTCGGACATTGCCAAGGCACAATTTCACCGCCTGCGGGAAGGCAAGCACATCATCCCCGTGCCGACAATCGAACTCAAGCCGCACTTTTCGGGCTACCTGATCAATCCGTTGCAGTCAATTTTTAAAAAGTCGAACATTCGGCGGCGCAAACTCGGCGAAAAATCAATCGTGCGTCCCGTGTTCAGCTACTACGGAAAATTGATTATCGACGACAAAGTTATTTATCGGATTGTCGAACGGCTCCTCAAGGCGCGGGAATTCATCAAAATTTTGAAGAGCATAACCGTGCAACATTTATTCAAAAACGACGAAGATCGCGGCTTGAAAATTTCCTGCGAAGTCGTTTTGGGTTACGGCAGCCACATCCCAACGCTCGTTCGGCAGACGCAAAGCAACATTCGCGAGGCAGTCGAATTCACGACGGGCATAATTGTTCACGCGGTCGACATCAGCATTCGCGCTTTGTATGTCGGCGGCGTGGAGCCGAAACGAAAACTTTTGTAACAAAAAAATTATCCCCTGCGAAAATGCGGGGGATTTTTGTTTGCGATGACGTTCGAGATATTAAGCAGTCTACCAAATTGGATGCAACGTCACGTTGCTTTTTTGTTGCAAAAATTTCACATTCCAAATTCCAAATTCCACATTGCAGTTTTCGGCGGTTGATAATATAATTTCCGCGTGAAAAAAATCATCGAACATAACAATGAGGTGTTGAGTTTGAAAAATTTTACCAAGTACAGCAAGGGTTACTTTCTGCCGCCCGAAATGATTTTCGATTGGGTGACGAAAGAATATCCCGAAAAAGCGCCCGTGTGGTGCAGTGTCGACCTGCGCGACGGCAACCAATCACTGATAACGCCCATGAGCCTCGACGAAAAAATTGAGTTTTACAAGACGCTCGTGCGAATCGGCTTCAAGGAAATTGAAGTCGGCTTCCCCGCCGCCAGCGAAACCGAATACGCGCTGTTGCGCACGCTCATCGAAGACAATCTGATTCCCGACGACGTGACCGTTCAGGTTTTGACGCAGGCACGCGAACACATCATCAAGAAAACTTTTGAGGCACTCGACGGCGCGAAAAACGCGATTGTTCACGTTTACAACTCAACTTCCGTGGCGCAACGCGAGCAAGTTTTCCGCATGTCCAAAGACGAAATTAAAAAAATCGCAACCGACGGCGCGAAACTTTTGCTTGAGCTGACACAACAAGCCGGCGCGAATTACCGCTTTGAATATTCCCCCGAAAGTTTTTCGGGCACGGAACCGGATTACGCGCTTGACGTTTGCAATGCCGTCCTCGACGTGTGGGAGCCTGTCATTGACCGCAAGCCGATTATAAATATTCCCGTCACCGTCGAAATGAGTTTGCCGCACATTTACGCCGCGCAGGTTGCTTACATCAACAAATATCTGAAGTTCCGCGACAAAGTTGTTTTGAGCCTGCACCCGCACAACGACAGAGGTTGCGGCGTAGCTGACTGCGAACTCGGACTTTTGGCGGGCGCGGACAGAATCGAAGGCACGCTTTTCGGAAACGGCGAACGCACCGGCAACGTCGACATCGTCACGCTTGCAATGAATATGTTTGCGCTCGGCGTCGATCCGAAACTTGATTTCAGCGATATGCCGTCACTCGTCGAAATGTATGAGCGTTTAACCCGAATGACAGTTCACGACCGTCAGCCTTACGCGGGCGCATTGGTCTTTACGGCGTTCAGCGGAAGTCATCAAGACGCGATTGCAAAGGGAATGCATTGGCGCGACGAAAAAAATCCCGACCGTTGGACTGTGCCCTATCTGCCCATCGACCCGCACGATGTCGGACGCGAATACGACGGCGACGTTATCCGAATCAACTCCCAAAGCGGCAAAGGCGGCGTCGGCTACATTATGGAACAAAATTACGGTATCGAAATGCCCAAAAAGATGCGCGAGGATTTCGGTTACCGCGTCAAGGCAGTCAGCGACCAAAAGCACAAAGAACTTTTGCCGGACGAAATTTATCAAATCTTCCGCGACGAATATGTCAACGTCGAAACGCCTTACAAACTCATTGAATTCCACCTGCGCAAAGAACCCGGCGGCGCACGCGTCGGCAGTGTCGAAATGGAAGTTGACGGCGAACGCGTCACTTACATGGCACGCGGCAACGGACGTTTGGACGCGGTCTCGAACGCTCTGCAACGTAATTTGGGCTTGATTTACTCGAACTTGACTTACAACGAACACGCGCTTGAAATCGGGCAATCTGCGGACGCAATCGCCTACATTTCAATCACGAGCTACGACGGAAATGTTTTCTGGGGCGCGGGCAAGGACACCGACATTATCACCGCGTCGCTTCACGCGCTCTTCAGTGCCGTCAATCGCATGGTTTCCGCCAGCAAATAAATTTTTGTCACGAAAAATTTTTTCCCGTCAAAATTTTTGGCGGGATTTTTTTTTGCTGTGCTATAATGTCGCCGAAGGAGGCGAACAAAATGCCGAACAGATTTTTGATTATCGTGACGATGGTTACAGTCATTTTGACAATCGGCGTCGTGGTTTTCGCGTTCAAAGATGTCAACGGCGGCGGACAAAATTCCGACAATTTAATTTCGACGGTCTCGCAATACTGGCGCAAGGCAAAGCGCACGACTTTTGAACACGTTGCACCGGTGTTGAGTACTTTCGGCGTCAACGTCGACGAAGGAAGAATTTCGACCGAAGACAGTAGCGTCGCAAAATATATCGAAGATGCCGCCTCGTCTTTGAATTCGACGCTTAAATCAATTACGCAGTGAAGGAGTGCTTTGAAGTGCTTAAAATCTCCCCGACACTCGAAGAATTTAAAAATTTCGCGCAGACTTCAAACTTAATCGCCGTGAGCGCGAACATCAACACGGATTTGGATACGCCCGTTTCGATTTTTTACAAACTCGTCGACAACGGCGAAGGTTTTATCCTCGAATCCGTCGACACCACGCAACAAAATTTCGGGCGATTCAGTTTCGTTGGCGCGGAGCCGTTCGTGCGGTTGCAAGTTTTCAAAAACAAATTGATGATTCGCGACGGCGACTTGATGAAATGCATTGACGGCGCACCCGTCGACGCGATAAAAAAATTCATGAGCCGATACAAACCTGCGAATCTCGATAAAAATTTGCCGCTCGCAAACGGCGGGATGGTCGGCTACTTTAATTTTGAAATCGCCGCGACGTTCGACAGAATTCGCGGGCTTGAACTCGACGACGAAGAACTTTTGGGGCAATTCATGATTTGTCGCGTGCTGA
>CAMUZL010000043.1 GCA_947165185.1 uncultured Selenomonadales bacterium | reverse complement strand
GCCGAATCGCCCGCTGATTAACTCGACGTTCTTCGCGATGTGTTTGGCGAACGGTCTCGACGCGCCGATTATGAATCCTTACGACGAATTGATGATGAACGCGCTTAAAGCCTCCGCCGCGTTGCTCGGTCACGACCCGAACGGTTTACAATTCAGCAAGCTCGGACAGCTTAACGGCTCGTTGACGTTCGCCGCAGAAAATTCCGCCTCGCAAAAAAAAATTGCGCCCGACACGTTGAGCGCAATTAAAATTGCCGTCGTCGAAGGCGACAAGGACGAAGTGCCCGCGCTGATTCGTAAGGCTGTCGACGAAAAATTTTCTGCCGACGAAATTACCGAACGCGCTTTAACCGCCGCAATGAATTCGCTCGGCGAAGATTTCGGCGCGGGAAAAATTTTTTTACCGCAAGTTTTGTTGTCCGCCGAAACGATGAAAATTGCCTTCGACGAACTGAAAAAACTTTTGCCAGCCCGCGAAACTTCGACACGTGGAACTTTTGTTATCGCAACCGTCAAAGGCGACGTGCACGACCTCGGAAAAAATATCGTCGGTGCGCTCGTCTCGAACAGCGGCTTTAAACTCGTCGATCTCGGCAAGGACGTTGATTCGGCGGAAATTGTTCGTGCCGCGATTGAACACGACGCCGATATTGTCGGCTTGTGCGCGTTGATGACAACGACGATGATTCAGATTGACAAAGTTATCGCCGAACTCAAAGCGGCCGGCTCGTCGGCGAAAGTCATGGTCGGCGGCGCGGCTTTAACGCAGGAATATGCCGATTCTGCGGGCGCGGACGCTTACGCTCGTGACGGCGTGGAGGCCGTGCGTTTGGCGAAAAATTTAGTCGCGAAATAATTTCATGCAACAAAAAAATTCCCCGTTGCAAAAATCTGCGCGGGGAATAATTTTTTTGTCACGAAACGAACTTGCTTAAACAAACTATCGCGGCAAGAAATTTAGTCGCCCGATAAACCGTATTTAAATTCAGCTTTGGAGCCCGTTTTGGTCTTGGAAACCTCAAGTCGAACGGGCATTTGATTTTTCAGATCTTCGACGTGCGAAATAATTCCGACCAAACGCCCGCCGCTCTGTTTGATAATCGTCGAGATTGCGAAATAAAGCGTCTCGGTGTCGAGTGAACCGAAGCCTTCGTCGATAAAAATCGTGTCGAGTTTGAGGCCGCCCAAATTATTTCGGACAACCGCCGCCAATCCCAACGCCAAAGCCAACGAAGCCAAAAAACTTTCGCCGCCGGACAAAGTGGCAACCGGTCGCGATGAGCCGTTAAATTCGTCGAAAATTTCCAGATTGAGTCCCGCCGTCGAAGTTGCGCGTGCGCCCGCGTCTTTCTGCCGCAATTCGTAACGACTTCCGCTCATTTTGTTGAGCCGATAATTTGCCTCCGTCAAAACTTCCGCGAACATGGCACGCAGATAATATCGCGAGAACGAAATTTTTTTGCCGGAAATTTTGCCGGAAGTCACGTCCGAAAGTTTTTGCCACAGCGCAAGATTTTTTTGCGCCTCGGAAATTTTTTTCTCCAACTCGGCAAAACGCACGGAAAGATTTTTCAGCTCGTTGAATTTAATTTGCAACTCTTTTTCGTGACCGATTGCCTCATCGTGATTTTTTTGAGCCTGCAACTTGATAATGTTGAAATCCTCGGCGTCGGGGCGGGTTTTGCCCGTCAATTTTTCGGCAAGTTCGTTTTGAGATTTTTGCGCCGCGTTGAACGTTGCCTCGCACGAAGATTTTCTATTGCCCGCCTCACGAAAATTTTTGTCGGCACGTCGCCACGCCGAATCCAATTCCGCAAAAGTTTTTTTGACCGAATCCAGTTCCGTGCGAATCAAATCGGCGTTTTGGCGATACTCTTCGGGAATTTGCCGCTCAAGTTGTTCAATCGCGCTTGAAATGCCGGTGTGTTTGCCCGTCGCGTTGACGTGTTCGTCGTGCGCGGCGTCAATGTCAGATTTATTCTTTGCGATAAGTTCTTTGCCGTCGGCAATTCGTTTCTTGCAGTCCGAAAAAGTTTTTGCGGCGACAACGGCGGCGTCCAAAGCTTTTTTGGCTTCGGCAATGGTCGGCACTGCGGGAAATTTTTTCAGCTCGTCGAGTTTGGAAATCAGTTGCCCTTCGATTGAGGAGGCAGATTTTTTTTGCGCGTCGAGAGATTTTCGACATGTTTCGACGTTGGCTTGAGCAGCTTTGATGTCTTTGTCGGTAGGAATTTCCATTTCGCCGAAGTCAACGTGATGATGCGTTCGAGAGCCGCACACGGGACAAGGTTCGCCTTCGCGCAGATTTTTCGCCAAACGTGCCGCACTGCCGTCGAGCTGAAGTTTTTGCAAACGTTCAAGCTCTGCGCAAGCCGTGTCGAAATGTTCTTGCTTGATGGCAACTTGTTGCTCTGCGGCGGACAATTCATGCTCAAGCTTGGCGATATGATTCAAAGTTTCCAAAAGTTTTTTTGCGTCGTCAAGTTTTTTATCCGCATCGGACAATTCGTCGCGTTGTCTTTCGTACTTGTCGAGCCAGGCGGCATATCTTTTCGCCTCGGCGTTCAGGTCGTCAAATTTCTTTTTTGCCGCTTGCGAAGCCCGTTCTGCGTCGGGAAGTGCCCTGCGTTTTGAAGTCCATTCGTCGACAAGTTTTTTCATTGATTCAAGCGTCGGAATGCGGGCTTGAAGTTCTTGCCGCGTCGAAGTTTCGGCGTCACGTTTTGAATATTCGGCTTGTGCCGCCGCGAATTCCGCCGTCGCTCGTTCGAGATTTTCTTTTGCGATTTCAACTGCCTTGTTTCGTTTGTCCAGTTCAACGAAGTCGTCGGAAATTTTTTTCGCGTCATGATATTTTTCGGTAGCTTCGTCGAAAATTTTTTTAAGTTCGGCGGATTTTTTTTGTGCGTCGGAAACTTGCGCGGCAAAATTTTTCAGCGATTCTTCGTCGACGCTCGCGCCTTGAAGTTGAGTTTCCAATTCGACTTTTCTGTCGTTGAGGGTTTTGAAAATTTCCGCGCAGGCTTTGAACTTCCGTTCAATCGCCTCCTCAATTTTTTGATAATATTCAGCGTTGAAGAGCGCGTCCAAAACCGGTTGGCGTTCTTTGGCATCGGCGAACAAAAATTTTCTGAACTCACCTTGCGGCAACAAAACAATCTGCCGAAATTGATCCGCGTCGAATCCCAGCAATTCTTTGATTTTCGCCGTGACGTTTGAACTTTGCCGCTCAATAACTTCTTTGTCGCAAAAAAGTTCGGCGGTGTGCGCAAATTGATTTTTCTGTCGGTTGGGATGATAACTCAGCTTGCGGTGAACCGTGTAAGTTTTTTCGCCGAGTTCAAAAGTAAATTCGACGTTCATGGCAACGTTGTCGGCGACGCTTTTGGAGCGCATCATCGTGCCGTCGCGGTCTTTGCCGGAAGCCGCACCGTAAAGCGCATAACAAATCGCGTCGAGGATTGTCGTCTTGCCCGCGCCGGTTGCCCCGTGAATCAAGAAAATTTTTTCGCCGTGCAAACCTTTTTCAAAGTTCAAAGTTATCGGCTCAACATAACTGCCGAACGCCTCCAACTTAAGTTCAATCGGTTTCATTTTTCCGCCTCCCCGTGTTCGACTTCAAGCAAAATTTCTTCAAACGCCGCCCGTTCCTCCGCGTTGAGGTCGTTGCCGGTCATGTAATTGAAAAAATTCGCGAACTGCTCGGCAATCGGCGCGTCCTTGCGAAAATCGGTCTCGTCGTTGTCTTCGTAGCTCGTCAAATGTTTTTCGTATTTGAAGTCCAACAAATGCGGGAACGCGGCGCGCAGACGGTCGGCGGCTTCGGGAATGAAAATTTCGTCCGTCAAAATAATTTGCGCGTAATCGTCAATCGGCGAACGTTTCAAAAGTTCCGCAAAACTTCCTTTGACGACGACAACATTTCTGCGCGGCGGCAACGAAATATTTTCGGTCGTGACGTTGCCCGCGCCGTCAATTTCGACAAAAGTCACGCCTTTTTCCTGGTCGGCCTCGTCGAAGGAATATTTCAACGGCGAACCGCTGTAGCGAAGATTTTTTCCGGCACTGCGCGGGCCGTGAATGTGTCCCAACGCAACGTAATTGTAGCCCGAAAAAATTTCCGCCGAAATTCCTTCCGCACAACCGACAATGTCGCGCACGGATTCGGTTTTTGTCACGCCCGAAATGAACGCGTGAGCAACGGCGATTCTGCGTTTGCCGTCGGGAATTTCTTGGCGCACTTTATCAAGATAAAATTTCGTCGCTTCCTCCGTCGACAAAGGCTCCGCGTCTTCGTCGAAAAATTTTGCGTGAATGTCGCCCGAGTCAAAGAACGGAATCAGCGAAAAATAAATTTCGCCGAAATCGTCTTCAAGCTTGACGGGCTTGGGATTTTTTTCCACTCGCGTCGCAATGAAAATTTTTTTGCTCTCGAAAAGTTTGCTGCCGAAATTCAAACGCGCCGCGCTGTCGTGGTTGCCCGCGATAATCAACACCTGCAAATTTCTTTCGACGAATTTGGTAAGCGTCTCGTCGAAAAGATTGACGGCCTCGACGGACGGAACCGCACGATCGTACACGTCGCCCGCAATAATCACCGTGTCAACGTTTCGTTTGTCGATGACGCGAAAAATTTCGTCGATGATAAATTTTTGGTCGTCGATTAACGATTGCCGCTTGAGCGTTTTGCCGAGATGCCAATCCGCCGTGTGAAGCAGTTTCATAAAAAAATCGCCTCCCGAAATTTTTTGAGGCGATTATATCACGCGTTTGAAAAATTTGGACACTTTGAAAGTGTCATTGAAAAATTTTTTTACGATTGACGAATTTTTATTGCCGCCGCGTGTGCGTCAAGACCTTCCGATTGCGCAAGTCTGATGATGTCGTCCGCCGCCGCAAGCAAATCTTTTCGCGTGTAGGAAATTAAACTTGTGCGCCGCAAAAATGTTTCGACGTTGAGCACGGAATAAAATTTCGCAGTGCCGCCCGTCGGTAAAACGTGATTCGGTCCCGCAAAATAATCGCCGAGCGGTTCGGGTGAATTTTCGCCCAAAAATATCGCGCCCGCGTGACGAATTTTCGGCAACAGTTCAAACGGCGCGGCAACCAAAAGCTCCAAATGTTCCGGCGCGGAAAAATTCGCGAAGTCGGCCGCCTCGTCCAAATTTTTCGCCACGACGATTAATCCGTTGCGTTCGATTGAAGTTTGGGCAATTTCTCTGCGCGGAAGTTTTTGCAACTGTTCGTCGACGCACGCAGAAATTTTTTCGGCAAGCTCCGCGCTTGTGGTGATGACGATACTGCAGGCAAGCGGGTCGTGTTCCGCCTGACTGAGCATATCCGCCGCCGCGTACACGGGATTTGCGTTTTCGTCCGCAACAATCAAAATTTCGCTGGGACCGGCAAGCATATCAATATCGCAGTGCCCGTAGACTTCTTTTTTCGCGAGCGTGACGAAAATATTTCCGGGGCCGACGATTTTGTTGACGCGGGGAATTGTTTCCGTGCCGAACGCCAAAGCCGCAATAGCCTGTGCGCCGCCGATACAAAAAATTTTGTCGACGCCCGCAATTTTCGCCGCCGCAAGAACTTGAGGATTCGGATTCGGTGTGCACATGAAAATTTCGCGAACGCCCGCAACTTTGGCGGGAATGACATTCATCAGCACGCTTGACGGATAAGCCGCCGTGCCGCCGGGGACGTAGACGCCGACGCGGTCGAGCGCGACGACGGACTGACCCAAAATCGATTCGCCGCGATAAGTTATCCACGATTTCGGAAGTTGTTCGGTGTGAAAATTTTTGATATTTTCGGCGGCGCGTTTGAGTGACGCAAAAACTTCCGAATCAATTTCAACGTCAGAAATTTTTTCCGCATCGACGACGAAATTTTTTAACTCGACGCCGTCAATTTTTTTTGTCCACTCGATAACAGCTTCGTCGCCGCGACTGCGCACGTCCGAAACAATTTTCCGCACGATTTCCACCGCGCTCAAGTCTTCGCCGAAAATTTTTTTGTTCGCCTCGCGAATTTTGGGCGACAGTTCCACTTCGTCAAAAGATTTTTTCGTCAAAAGCCGTTCGACTTCGCCGCGCCCGACTTTTGAGCTGTCAATAATACGCATAAAAATTTGCCTCCGTAAAACTTTTTTCACGGCGGATTATATCACACAACAAAAAAAATCGCCGACCGCAGTCGACGGGAAAAATTTTTCACATGAACAGTTTTTAAAGTTGCAACGCCTTGAAAATCGGCAATTCCTTCGACAGGAAAGTTTCCGCCTCCGCGTTCAGCAATTTTAAATTTTCTTCGGGCGATTCAAGTTTTTGACCGTTTTGAACGAGCCGCGTGCCCTGCCGAGCCATTATGTCCCAAACCGCCGCCGCAAGCCGTTCCGCGGATTTTTCGCCGCCTTTGGACAGCGCAAGATAAATTTGTTTGACGCGGTTGACGTTGACGCCCATGCCTGTGAGCGGGCTTGCCAAAAAAGAAATTTCTTCGCGGAACTTCGACCGTTCGCACAAATACGCGTTGAGTTTGTCGCAAGATTTTTTCACGCGCTTGACTGTCGCATCGTTTTGGCACGGCAAAATCAAATTCGCGTCAACCAAGAACGTCGCCGCCTCAACCATCTCCTGCGGTTTCTTGTCGGGGTGCCGACGCAAATATTCCGTGAAAGTTTTCGGGCGGAAAGAATCTTCCTGCAAGAATTCAAGCAACGGCTTGTAAATTTCTTCGGTCAAATTCACTTCCGCAATCGAAGTCGTGATTTTCAACGGCACATCTGCGGCGGGTTTCGTCAACACGTAACGCGTCCCCAAAATTTTTTCGTAAGTTTCGGCGACGGAAATTCGGCGTGCTCCGCGAACGAACAAATCTTTGCGGAACTGGCGATTGATGAAATAATCTCGAATCTGTTCGCGCAAAATCGGGCTGCCGATTTTTTCAAGGAATGCCCACGCTTCGTCCGACAAGCCGACTTTCGCAAAAGTTTCGACGGGCATTGCGGTCATCGCGAAATCCAATTTGTTCGCGGCGAACATTTCGACAACGTCTTTGAAATACATCAAGTCCCAAATGTCATTGAAATATTCGTGCGCAATGTAATCGGCGTCGTGCTTTTTGAGACCCTCGAAGCGTTCGACAAAATTCGGCGCAATTTTCAGGTACGCGGGATTTGCGGAAATCATTTCTTCGACGAAAGTCAACGCCGACTTTACGCGCTCGGCGGTAGTACCCCCCCCACTTTGTAACTGTCGTGGAGTTTCAAAAGTTCGCGCATGGGAGCAGCGGGAGCCCAGCCCGGCAAGCAGTTGTAACTGCAGTAAACGACGCCGCCGGATTTCAAATGTTTGCGCGCAACTTCAAGCATGTGTTTACGATTTTCGTCGCTGACCCAAGACCAAATGCCGTGAAATCCGATCGTGTCGAATTTCGGCAGGTCGTCGCGCTCGGAAAATTCTTTGAAGCTGTCTTCAAAAAATTTCGCATCCGCACCGGAAGCTTTTGCAAGTTCCTGTGCGCCCGCCGCCTGCGCGGGATTAAAATCTGTGCCGAAAAATTTTCCGACAGTTGCCGCCGCGTGAATGTTTGCCGAAACGCCCTGCCCGAAACCAAGTTCGCAGTGGCAATCGTCATCGGAACTTTCGGGCACGGCAAAACCTTTGAGCGTCAGGCACCAGCGCATAAAAGCCGGCGACAATTCGCGGTAGTAGCCGAAAGTGTAAGCCGAATCGGTGAAATAACCTTCGTTCCAACTGTTCATGTTTAAAACCTCCAAAAATTTTTCGCCGTAACTTTACAGCAAAAATTTTGTTCGCGCAAATTTTTCTTGACAGTTTCGGAACTACGCCTTAAGCTAAAAAAAAATTTTCGTCGGGAGGCGTGAAACTTGTCGCTCAAAAACGCGAGCAAATTTTTAAGCTTGATTCTTCGCCACAAGCCGCAGTCGATTGGTCTTGAGCTTGACGAACACGGCTGGGCGCGGGTCGACGAACTTTGTCGGCTGACGAAATTTAATCGTGCGACGCTTGAGCAGATAGTTGCGCACGACGACAAGCAGCGTTATTCGTTCAGCGCGGACGGAAATTTTATTCGTGCGAATCAGGGGCACTCGATACCCGTCGACGTTGAACCGGTCGAACTTGAGCCGCCCGAAATTTTATTTCACGGCACGGGCGAAAAATCCGTCGCGTCGATAAAAATTCAAGGCCTGCTGAAAATGTCGCGGCTGTACGTTCACTTGTCGGCGGACGAAGAAACTGCCCGTAAAGTCGGAGCACGTCACGGCGTGCCGAAAATTTTTGTCGTGGAAAGTTCGCGCATGTTCGCCGACGGATTTAAATTTTTTCGTTCAGTCAACGGCGTGTGGTTGACCGAGCACGTCCCCGCGAAATATTTGAAGGGATAAGGGACAAAGGAGAAGGGAGAAGGGAGAAGGGAGAAGGGAGAGGATGAATTTCACTTTTCCTTTGTCCCGTTTCCCTTGTCCCTTGCAAAGGAGATTTTTTTATGGAGAGCTACACTTTCAAGCCGCAACGCGTTTGCGCAAAACTGATTGATTTTAATTTGGACGACGACGGGCGAATTCACGATTTGAATTTTATGGGCGGCTGTCCCGGAAATCTGCCCGCAATCGCCAAACTTGTCGAAGGCAAAAACGCGGCGGAAATTGCGAACATTCTGCGCGGAAATGTCTGCGGCGGACGCGGCACCAGTTGCGCAGATCAACTTGCAATCGCGATTGACAATGCGTTGAAATCCCGCAGTGCATAAAAAATTTTTGGAGGTTTTATCATGACGAAAGAACAATTGACCGAAAAAATCAAAGCGATGGCGGCGGCCCCGAGCTGTTGCCCCGAACTCAAAGCGGCGACTCAAGCTTATTTCGACGCGGCGGGCACGGCGGACGAAAAATCTGCCGCGAAAAATTTGCTCGCCGAAATCGAAGAGGACATCACCACCGTCGAAGATTTGGTGCCGTTCGCGCATTCCGAAATTGCCGTTCAACTTTTCGGCGCGGAAGGTGCAAAAAAATTTGCCGCTCATGCCGACGAACTCAAAGCTTCGGGCGCGAAATATTGTGACTGCGGCGCGTGTGCCAACGGTCTCGAAGTTTTGGCGAATAAAGAATTACTCCTCGCTTAAAATCGTTCGTCCGCATTGAGAAATTTTTGGAGGTTTTCATTATGGACAAAACGGAAAACAGCGAAAAACGAGCGTTAATCGACAAGCTCAAGGCAATGGCTATTTCGCCCAGTTGTTGCCCCGAACTCCAAAAGGCGACGTTGTCTTATCTCAGTGCGGTGGCGTTTGAGCAAGTCGCCGTAAAAAGTTTTCTCGCTTCGCTCAACGAGGCTGTCGACATGAGCCATCAAACTTTAATCGAAAAAGTCAAAGATATGGCGGTGACTCCGACTTGTTGCCCCGTCCTTCGGCAGGCGGCGAAAACTTATTTGAGCGCGTTGACCGCCGAAAAAAATGCCGCGAAAAATTTGCTTAAAGAAATCGAAGCAGACATTTCCGACATCAATCATCTGGTTGCTTTTTCGCATTCGGACAGAGCCGTCGAAAAATTCGGTGCCGAACGCGCAAAAATTTTCGCCGCAAATGCCGACGCGCTCAAAGCTTCCGGCGCAAAATTTTGCAACTGTTTCGCCTGCACGACCGCCCGCGAAATTCTTGCCGAAAAAAATGTACTCCTTGAATAAACGAAAATTTTTGGAGGTCTCAACTTGGACAAACATACCTTGATTGAAAAACTCAAATCAATGGCGGCGTCGCCCAGTGCCAGCGAACCCGTCAAGCAGGCGGTGAAAGTTTATCTCGCGGTTTTGGCAGTCGAACAAGTTGCCGTCAACAATTTAATCGCCGTGCTTGAAGACAACATCGTCGACATTGATGAACTTATGGAAACGTCACAGAACACCGAGCACGCGATTAAATATTTCGGCGTCGAAGGCGCAAAAAAATTCGCGGAAAATGCCCGTGCGCTCAAAGCTGCCGGCGCAAAATATTGCAACTGTATGGCGTGCACCGTCGCGCTTGAAATTCTCGACAACAAAGACGTTCTGCGCGGTTGAAAAATTTTTTCCCGTCAACACGGCGGGGATTTTTTTGCGTGACGGATTTGCAAACGCGTAAAAATTTTCGGAAGCCCTATAAATTGTTCCGTCACTTTTAAAGTGACTTTTTTGTTGCGTGACGTGTTATAATGTCGACAAAAAATTTTCGGAGTGATTCAATGCTGAAAAATTCTTTCGGGACGCTGGAATTCGATAAAGTTTTGTCGCGACTGCGTGACTGCGCGTCAAGCAATTTCGGCAAGGAACTTGCGGAAAAACTTTTGCCCGACGACGATTTTGAAACCGTGCGCGAAAATCTGTCGCTGACGACCGAGGCGGTAAAAATTTTCGCGGTAAGTTCGCCGCCTTTCGGTGGTTTTCGTGACGTGCGCGAAACGTTCAAAAAAATCAAGCTCGGAAGCGTCGCCGACGCCGAAGAATTTCTGGACGTGCTATCGACAATGTACGCCATGCGGCAAGTCAAAACTTTTTTCAAGGAAACCGAAATCGACGCGCCGCAACTTAAATCACGCGCCACGGAAATTGAAATTTTGGGCAACCTTGAACGCCAACTTGACAACGCGATTGACGAACACGGCACGGTTCGCGACACGGCGACTGTCGAACTGCAAAAAATTCGCCGCGATTTAAGGTCTGCTCAAAGCCGAATCAAAAACGAAATTTTTAACATCCTGCACGACGCCGGCAAGCAAAAATTTTTTCAAGACGCCATTGTCACCATGCGCGGCGACAGATACGTTTTGCCCGTCAAACTCGAATATAAATCGCAATTCCCCGGCATCGTCCACGACCAAAGCGCGACGGGCGCGACGGTTTTCATTGAGCCGATGAGCGTTGTGAATTTAAATAACAGCGTCAAGGAACTCGAAGCCGCCGAACGCCACGAAATTGCGCGGATTCTGCGGAACTTGAGCGACGCCGTCAGAAAAAATCTTGACACGCTCACCGACAACATAAAAATTTTGGCGGACTTCGATTTACTTTTCGCCAAAGCCAAACTTGCCCGCGACATGAACGCGACTGAACCGTTGCTCGAAAAATTTACGGATTTGAAATCTGCGCGGCATCCGTTGATCGCGGCAAATGAAGTCGTGCCCGTCGACATTCGGCTCGGCGAAAATTTTTCAATGCTTTTGGTGACGGGGCCGAACACGGGCGGCAAAACCGTTTCCATGAAAACGCTGGGACTTTTGGCGTTGATGACGCAATCGGGGCTGTATATTCCGGCGGCGTTCGGCTCGCGAATTTCGGTCTTCACGAACATTTTCGCGGACATCGGCGACGAACAGTCAATCGAACAGAGTTTATCGACGTTTTCGGCGCACATGAAAAAAATCGTCGCGATAATCGACGACGTGACGGAAACGGATTTGGTTTTGCTCGACGAAATCGGCGCGGGCACCGACCCCGACGAAGGCGCGGCGTTGGCAATGTCGATACTCGAACGACTTTTGCAAATTGGCGCGGCGACAATCGCGACAACGCATTATTCAGAGCTGAAAACTTTCGCGTACTCAACGGACGGAATCGAAAATGCCTGCGTGGAATTCGACGCGGAAACTCTTCGCCCGACGTATCGGCTGTTAATCGGCATTCCCGGCGCGTCAAACGCATTTGCGATAAGTCAGCGTTTGGGACTGCCGCAAAGCTTGATTCTTCGCGCCAAACAATTAATCACCGCCGACCACGCGAACTTTGAAAAAATTCTTTCCGCGCTGGAAAGTGAACGTCTGCTTTACGAACAGCGCAACGCCGAAATTTTTGAGCGGCAACAACAGATCGTCAAGCACGAGAAAAAAATTGCCGAAATGCGCGACGAAATTGCCAAGACGAAAGGCGACATTATCCGCAAGGCGAAAGAAAAATCTGCGGCAATGGTGCGCGAGACGAAACGCGAGGCCGAAGAAATTATCGCGGCGTTGAAAGAGCAATTCGACGATTCGGGCGTCAAACGTCGTCAGCAGGTGATTCAGCAGTCGCGGGACAAACTGCGCGAGGCGGAACTCGATTCGTCGACGGGAATTATCGCGGATAAATTTGTCGGAACGCGCATTGACAAGAAAAAAATTTTCGTCGGCGACACGGTTTACATCAAATCGCTCGACCAAAAAGGAACCGTGCTGTCAATCGAAAAGGACGGCGACGAATTAATTGTGCAAATCGGCGCGCTTAGGACGACGGTAAAACTTTCCGCCTGCAGATTCGTCAGCCACGGAACGCAGGAAAATTCTTCGCCGCAATCTCCGCAACCGTCAACTACGAATCAAAATCGCGGCTCAACAGGTTTGTTGCAAAAAATGTCGACCGTCACGCGCAGTATCGACATTCGCGGAATGACCGTCGACGAGGCGGAACAAGTTTGCGGAAAATTTATCGACGACGCGCAACTTTCGGGACTCAAGCAAGTTTTGATTATCCACGGCAAAGGCACGGGCGCACTGCGAATCGGCGTGCATAATTTTTTGCGCGTGAACAATTCCGTTGCAAATTTCCAATTCGCCGACCAAGACGAAGGAGGCACCGGCGCAACGCTCGTCACGATTAAATAAAAAAATTTCCCCCGACAATTCGTCGAGGGATTTTTTTATTTGTCGCTGAAAGTTTACGTTGCTTTTTTTATTTGACGCTGAGAAATTTATTTCCCGCCGCAATGAAACGCCACGAAAAATTTGCCGCTTCGCCCGCGTAATCGACGTTGATTCGCTTCGTTGCGGTGATTTGAGTTTGAAAGTTCGTCGTCTCGATAAAAATTTCGTCGCCGCACAAATCCGCGCCATAAAAATTTTTCGTGACGCCCAAAGCCTGCGACAACTTGCCCGGACCGGAACATAATTCGCGCAGATTTTTTTTGCCGCGACGAATTTTCATCAGCTCAATTCCGTCAGTCGGCTCAA
>CAMUZL010000042.1 GCA_947165185.1 uncultured Selenomonadales bacterium | reverse complement strand
AATCGCGAACACTTTCGGGCGACACGAGCAAAATATTTTTTTTCGTCGTCAACAATCTGACTGCCGAATCTTCCAAACGTGCGGCGCGACCTTTAATCGTTTCGTCAAGCAAGCGCGAAATGCCCGCGTGTAAATTCAAATTCGACGGCGCAAATTCAAACGTGCCCGCCGATTGAACTTGAGCTTGAGCAACGTCGCGTTCGTAATCCGCCAAACATTTCAGTAACGCGTTGGAAATTTCTTTCGCTTTCGTGCCGATTTTTTCGAGCCGCTGAATTTTGCCGTAAAGATTTTCAAGCCACATTTTGAGCGCGGAAAGTTCAGCGGGCGACAAAAATTTTATCGGGTCGGTTAATGTGCGTTGATTCGTGCTCCACGGCGCGAAAAGTTTGCCCGCGAAGGTGTTTTCGTAATCCGCCGCGCAGGTTATGAGCGTTGTCGGCGAAGTTGTTGCGATTGGGCGTCCGTCGAGCGTGATGACGTAAATATCTGTGAGCCAGGAATTTTTTTCGCCCGTGATTGATTCGTTTGGCGCGAGTGATTTTAAAATTTCTGCGAGTTCCGAGCGATCTTCGAGCAAATTGACTTGTTCGGCTTTCAAATCGAGATGTTTGAAATTTTTCAGCGCGATCATCGCCAAAAGTGCCCGCCATTCGCCGCGAACTTTTTCGTTCAAGCCCGTGATGAATTGTTCCGAATCGAACAGCGCAAGCCGAAACAACAGCGGACGCGCCCACATGTCGGGGATTGAATCGACCGAGCCCATGTCGCGTATCGATTCGCCGCAGTCGAGCCCGTCCGCCAGCGACCGCAAAAAATTTATGTCGGTTGACTTCCAAACGCCCGCCTCGTCGCGCAAAACTTTTGCCGTGTCGTTGACTTTCGGGAGCATCGGAAAAAATTGATTCGCCATAAGAAGCCTCCTTTTCCGCGTCGAAGTATATCACAAATAATCTGTGCCGAAAATTTTTCAAAACAAAAACCGTCAAGCCCGAAAGCCTGACGGTTAATTTTTGATGACGGAAAATTTTCACGGGCGAATTTTGCTCAAGTCAATTTTCGCGGGCAAATTCGCCGCCGCCAAATTCGATTCAGCGATTGTCGCCAACTTTTTTTGTTTCGCACGACGTTTCACGGAACGCAGTCGTTCTTTGAGTTGCTTTGCATCCGCGAAGACTTTTTCAATATCAGCGAGTTGTTCAGGATGAAAATTTTTCAATTCAATGGGCAACGGTTTCCATTTTGCCGCCACCAAATTTTGTTTTGCGACCATTTCTGGCATTCTTTCCAAACGAAGACGGGCTTGCCGTGCTTTTTGTCCGCGTGATTTTCTTTCGCGGGTCTCGTCGGAATCTTGCCTGCCTTTGGTTCGCGCCGAAATCGCCGCCGCCGCTTCGGGATGTTCCGCGAAGTATTTTTTCAAGCCGATAGAAACTTTCTCGCGTTCGGCGGGGTCTTCAAAGCGTTTCTGTTGACGCGCAGAAATTGCTTCGGATACACCCGGTTTTTGAAAAGCCTTTTTGATTCGTTCTGATTGAGCCGCACGCTCGGCAGGGTCGCTGAAACGTTCGGTTACAGCGGCGGCAATTTTGTCGCGTTCTTCTTGCCGTTCAAAGCGTTTCTTCTGCGATTCGGAATGTTTTGCGGCGCGTTCGGGGTCTTCAAAAGATTTCCGCGTGCGCTCCGCTTGTTTGGCGCGTTCTTCGGGGTCACTGAAACGCCGAATTTGCTCTTCCGAAATTTCGTCTCGTCGCTCAGGATGCTCCTCGTAAAATTTGTTGGCAATCTCTCTGAGCTTGGCTTTGGTTTCTTCGCAAAGTAAGCCGCCTTCGCCGCCCGACGTGCAGTTGTAACCTTTGGGAGCCATAGAGTCGTATTCGGCGATGAAACGAATTTCCTGCGCGTTGAGTTCCTCTTGCGTCTCGCATTCCGCGATAACCTCAATCGTGAAGTTTTCCACGCCGTGAGCACGAATTGCAATTCCGATGAGATAGGGTGATTCCGTGTGCTCTTTAAAGCGTTCTTCGACTGTGCGTGTCGTTTGCCCGATGTACGGCTTGCCGTTGGTCGTATCGGTGATTTTGTAAATCACACCGTAAGCCATAATATCAATCCGCCTTTCGTTTGACAGCGCGGCACGAGCGTGTTAGAATCAAAACTGCGAAACGGCTCTGTCGCGCTTTTGATTGGTTTTACGATTTAATCTTAGCACGCAGGGCTTTTTTCGTCAACAAAATGCAAAACAAAAAACCGTCAAGCGTAAAAGCCTGACGGTAATTTTTTCGTGACAAAAATTTTCGTGAATCAGCCTGCGTTTTCTTCCTCTTTGGCGCGGTCAAGCAAAATGTTCAAAAGTTTAATCGCGGCTTCGGGGATAACCGTGCCGGGCGCGAAAATTGCAACTGCTCCGCTCTTGTAAAGGTGGTCGTAATCCTGAACAGGAATTACCCCCCCCACGGCGCAAAGTATATCGTCCCTGCCAAGTTTCTTGAGTTCGTCGACGAGTTCGGGCAACAGCGTGTTGTGACCCGCAGCCAACGAGCTGAATCCGACAATGTGAACGTCGTTGTCGACAGCGTCCCGCGCAGCTTCTTGCGGCGTTTGGAAGAGCGGGCCAATATCCACGTCCCATCCAAGATCTGCAAAGGATGTTGCAAGAACGGACTGGCCGCGCGAATGGCCATCTTGTCCCAATTTACAGAAAATTATGCGAGGTCTGCGTCCAGTGAGTTTCTCGAATTCGTCTGCAAGGGCCTGAGCTTTTTCCAGTTTGCTATCGTTGCCGAATTCTTTGGAGTAAACGCCGGCAATCGGGCGAATCGTGGCAACGTATCTGCCGGAAACTTTTTCGACAGCGTCGGACATTTCACCGAGCGAGCAACGGACGCGAGCCGCTTCAACAGCGCACTCAAGCAAGTTTCCGTTGTCGCGGGATTCGGCAGCTTTGGTGATGGCTTCGAGCGCGGCACGAACGTCGTCCTCGTTGCGTTCTGCGCGGAGTTTGTTGAGACGTTCGACCTGCGCGTTGCGGACGGCGGTATTGTCGACGGCAAGAATTTCGAGCGGGTCTTCCTTGTCGAGACGGAATTTGTTCAAGCCGACAATCGTTTCGTTGTTGGAGTCGATACGCGCTTGACGACGAGCCGCCGCCTCTTCGATACGCATTTTCGGCAAGCCCGTTGCGATAGCTTTTGCCATGCCGCCGAGCTGTTCGATTTCCTGAATGTGCGCCCATGCCCGACGAATAATTTCGTTCGTGAGAGCTTCGACGTAGTAGGAGCCGCCCCACGGGTCGATAATCTTGCAAACGGAAGTTTCGTCTTGAATGTAAAGCTGCGTGTTGCGTGCAATGCGTGCGCTGAAGTCCGTCGGCAGTGCAATGGCTTCGTCGAGCGCGTTGGTGTGGAGCGATTGCGTGTGACCGAGAGCCGCGCCCATAGCTTCCATAACGGTACGCGAAATGTTGTTGAACGGGTCTTGAGCGGTGAGCGACCAACCCGAAGTTTGGCAGTGTGTGCGCAGTGCCATTGACTTCGCCTGAGTGCCGCCCATTTGCTTGACGATTTTCGCCCAAAGCACGCGAGCCGCACGCATTTTCGCGACTTCCATGAAATAATTTTTGCCGATAGCCCAGAAGAAACTCAAGCGTTTTGCAAAAGCGTCGACTTTCAAGCCGGCGTTAATGCCCGTGCGAATGTATTCAAGACCGTCCGCCAACGTGTAACCGAGTTCAATGTCAGCCGGCGCGCCCGCCTCTTGCATGTGGTAGCCGCTGATTGAAATCGAATTGAACTTCGGCATGTATTTCGTCGTGTACTCGAAAATGTCGCCGATGATTCGCATTGACATATCGGGCGGATAAATGTACGTGTTGCGAACCATGAATTCTTTCAAGATGTCGTTTTGAATCGTGCCGTTGAGAATCGATTTGTCGACGCCCTGTTCAATGCCGCTCTGAATAAAGAACGCAAGAATCGGCAAAACTGCGCCGTTCATCGTCATTGACACGGACATCTGGTCAAGGGGAATGCCGCTGAACAAAATATTCATGTCGAGCATTGAGCAGACCGAAACGCCCGCTTTACCAACGTCGCCGAAAACACGGGGATTGTCCGCGTCGTAGCCTCTGTGTGTCGGCAAGTCGAATGCGATTGACAAACCTTTTTGACCTGCGGCGAGGTTGCGGCGATAAAATGCGTTTGATTCTTCGGCCGTCGAAAAGCCCGCGTATTGACGAACAGTCCACGGACGGAACACGTACATTGTCGCATACGGACCGCGCAGGAACGGCGGAATTCCGCTGACGAAATCCAAATGATTCATGTGGTCGTATTCGCCGTGCGTGTACAGCGGTTTCACGGGCACATGTTCCATCGTCTTGTAAACGAGTTTGTCGTAATCAGCTTTTGCCGCCTGTTCAAATTTTGACTTCCAAACCGCCGCGTCTTCTTCAGCCGGGGCGTCGTTCAGGCTCATCTGCGTGAAATCCGGATTTTTATATTCAGCCAATTAGTTCATCCCCTTTTTCTGTTGAAGAGCTTGAATAACTTTATAGCAATTCGCACGGACGTTGATATAGTCGTCAATGCCCGCCTGCTTGTAAGTTTCGACGAGTTCTGCGGGAGCGGTGCCGGCAAGATAAACCGTGGCGTTCGGCAAAACTTCATGGAGTTTCGGAGCGAGCGCGGGAACAATTTCGGGATACGTCGGGTCTGTCGAACAAATTACGACGGCATCCGCGCCCGAATCTTTAGCCGCTTGAGCCGCTTCGTCGACGGTTGCAAAGCCGTTGTTGCCCAAAACTTGGAACGCGCCGACCTGCAAAAATCCCGTGGTGAAATCTGCGCGGGCTTTGTGTTGCGGAATGGGTCCCATGTTCGCGAGGAAAATTTTGACGTTGTCGTTGTGAGCGGCTTTGAATTTCTCGGTCTTTTCGCGAAGAGCTTCAAAGCGTTCACTCCAGCGGTGAGCCTCAATCGATTTAATTTCGTCGACTTCGCCCGTGCCCAAAGCTTTGCGAATTTCGGCAATGGTCGCGCCCGCTTGAGCCGCGTCAATAACCGAATCAACATTATCGGCAGAAATTTTTGCAACGGCGTCTTTTGCGTCGACGTTCGCCAAGAAACTTTCAATCGCGGATTTGCGCGCCTTCATGTTTTCGGCTTGACTTTCGGGACGTGCGTCAATGCGTTCCTCGGTCATGTTCGGATACATGTTGTTGCCGACGATTCTGTCTTTGCGGGTCTCGGCGGCTTTGAAACGTGCGGCGAGAATTGTGGCGATTTGGTCTTGCGGGTAACCTTCTTTGAGCGCGGCGACAATTCCGCCTTTGCTCTCGACGGTTTGGAATTCAGCCCAAATTTTTTCTTTGATTTGTTTTGTCAACGTCTCGACAGCCCACGAACCGCCGGCGGGGTCAATCGGTTGCAAAAGCCCAAATTCTTCCTGCAGAATGATTTGCATGTTGCGGGCGATACGACGGCTGAATTCGTCGCCCTTGCGGACAGGCTCATCGAACGTGGAATTTTCAAAGCTGTCGACGCCGCCGACAACGCCGCTGAAAAGTTCCGTGGTGTCGCGGAGCATGTTGACATAAGGATCGTAAACAGTTTTGAAGAATTTTGCGGGACGGCCGTGCACGTGAATTTTCTGGGATTCTTCGTTGCCGCCGAACGCTTTGACAATCTGCGCCCAAATCGGACGGACTGCGCGGAGTTTGGCAATTTGCATGAAGAAATTCGCGCCCATCGAAAAGCCGAACATAATTTGACTTGCCGCCTCGTCAATCGTCAAGCCGCGTTCGAGGAGCGCACGAAGATACGCCACGCCCGTCGCCAAAGTGTAAGCGACTTCCTGAACGTCATTGGCGCCGCCGTTGCTGAAGACGTTGCTTTTGACGAAAATCGTTTTGACTGCGGGAGCGTTTTTAACTGTCCATTTCGCAACCGCCGCCGCCTCGTCGAAAAGTTTGTCGAGATTTTGTCCGAGTGTGCCGTTACCGACGTATTCGGCAATGGGATTCGCGCCGATAACGCCTTTGAGTTTGGAAACGTCGCCGCCTTGTTTCTTGACTGCCGCAACAATCAGCGCAATGAGCGGAAGTGAACTTTCGCCCGCGTAAACGTAAAGAGGATATTGGTCGAGCTTGAGACCGTTAAGCAAAGTTTCAACGTCGCCCAAAGTCGTCACGGAGCAGCCGTGTCTGCCGATATGTTCGCATTCGCGGGCGTCCTTCGCCTTGCGGGTCGCGCAGTCAACTTTGACGTTGTAAATCGTGGAACCTTTGTCGATTTCGTGTTTCAAAAGTTCGTTGTTTTCTTCGGGAAGAGTTTCGTCGCACGCTTGAGCGATACCCCATGGCGCGTTGACGTAACCGTTCGCCTCGACGCCGCGCAGATAATCGCCCAGACCGGGGAAAGACATTGCCGGCTGAATCGGCTCGGTGTCCGCGTGAAAATACATCGGGTCAAAGGTGATGCCTTCGTAAGTTTTCGTGAAAAGTTTTTTCTCGAACGGCGCACCCTTCAAAAGTTCGATACAGGCTTGCTTCCATTCGTCGTAAGTCGGCGGGGTGAATTCATCCAACGGGACTTCGGGGAAATTTTCCTGCGCCTCTGCACGTTTGATA
This sequence comes from uncultured Selenomonadales bacterium, assembly GCA_947165185.1. Classification (GTDB taxonomy): domain Bacteria; phylum Bacillota; class Negativicutes; order Selenomonadales; family Selenomonadaceae; genus Quinella. The sequence goes on along the minus strand of CAMUZL010000042.1, from coordinate 6,466 downwards.
ATGGCTTGCAAATCCAACTCGGCGGACGCATTTTGTGTGTCAGTGCTCATACAGTTTGTTGACCTCCTGTAAAAATTTGGTTTGTCTTGCGAAAAGTTTTGTCTCAGCCTCCTTGAAAACGTTCGCGTGATTATCATCAACTATCGGGAATATTATCGCAAATTATAACGAACGTCAACGCCGACAATAAAAAAATAGCCGGGCAAATCATTGCTTTGCTCGACGAATATAAAATGCTACGTTCAAAAAATGCGATCATCTAGCTAAGTGACCAAAACTCCAAAATTTGACCGGACAGGCTTACACGCCCCAGGTCGTAATGCTTTCGGCAAGTTTCCAAACTGATAATATTTTTGCCAAAGTAGCTTCTGATTTCGCGTACTTCTTCGTTCGACAAGTCTATTATCGGGTGCCGCCCGTTCTTCAACAGTTCAATGTTGGCGTTCAACAAAAGTCTTCGCGGAACGTTTTTCAAAGCTTTTTCTTCGGAAAAACCTTGACGTTCGGCCGCTCTAATTTCTTCTCTTTGCGCAACGAGCCGATTTTGTTTCGCGTTTCGAATCAGGCCTTTCAAAAAATTTTTGTCATCTTCGTTGCATCTGGGCAACGGAGAGTTAATCGGAGGCCTGCCGGGATGTTTTTTGTTTCGCAGTAAGATTAATTTTCTCAAAACGTTATCGTCAAGTGCCAACGCGATGCAAAACAAGATCAAATCTATTTCGGGCAACGGCTTATCCTCCAGAGAATGCGGATCATGCGCACGACCGAGTTTTATGTAATTGCCCCAAAAACCGCGCGTGCTCCTTCCGAAATCGGCAATGGAGTTGCGCTCTTTGGTCATCAAATATTTCATGTAATCGCCAAAATCGTCGTATGCGCTGTCCTCGAAGCCCCTTGCACAAAATTCAATCTCAAACGGTTTATGTTCGTTTTCAAAAGCATTCTTGCCGCACCAAACGTATTGCATGTTCGTGGTGGGCGACACAAAACGAAAAGACGCCTCGTGAAGCTTTTCAAAAAAAATGTTCGGCTCAAAGAAATCTTTCCGTCGATTTTTCCACAGCGGATAATTTTCCCACGCGAAATAGCACAGCGCATCATATAAAAATTTGTCCATTGCCTCAAGTTTATATTTTGCCGAATCACAGCGTTCAAGAACGGCATTCAATCGGCAGTGCAACAAATACGCCGCAGCCATATGACAGAAAAATTCTCGGTCGGGGTCAATCGGCGAGTTTTGGATTTTTTTCGGAAAGGCAATTCGTATTGCGCCGCGAGAAAAAATTTCTCCATCGATGAAATTTTCGATTCCGTGGGGACATAAAAAGTTGAACATATTAAAGAGATTTTTTTCGTCTTCACTGTATTTCGAATCGGAAAACAATCGATTCAGCAACGCAACGGTCAAACCGAACAATTTGTCGTCGGAAATATTTTCGGGGCTTTTGTACGTTGGCATGTTGTTTCGCCTCACAAAGTTTTTTGGACAACGGGGGGAAACGGCACAGATTCAGAAAAAAACTGCGAGAAATCCCCTGCAAAGTCGCCGCACGAAAAAATTTTTTTAGACAGAGCAACCGAAGCTTGGCGAAGTAACGCCGTTCTTGCAAACTCCGAAAAAAATTTTCGTGTAGCAAAAAGAAGTTTAATGCCCCCGAATTGAGCAATGCCGATCTACTTAACGAAGCAAGTAAAACAAATTTCCGCGAAAGGGGGCGACGGTCTTCAACGATGATGCAAATGATTCTGCAACGGCAAAGTCTTTCTTCGAAGGAGGAAACTAAAATGGCAAACCTTGATCACACGAGCAACGGTTGCACGGCGGGAACAGCGGATAGCGACTTCGTCACCGCTAACAACGCTACCGGCGGTCTCATCAATGAAGTGCAGGGCGGCAACAACAACATCCTGATGATGAACTGCAGCGGCGTCGCTGTCCTCGACGGCGCGGGCTCAAGCACGGTTCAAAATTTCGGCGGTTTCAGCAACATGGTCGCGCTTGGCGGCGGCAATGACACTGTTGTTGATTTCGGCGTCGGCACGAATATCGTCCACACGGACGACACAAGCGGCTACAAGACGGTCATTTCCTCGAATCTCGCGAGCATGTCCGTTATTCTTAACGCCAATGCCGAATACAGCACGCGAACGGAAACGAACGGCGTCGTCGTCGAAATCACCAACCCCGTTTCGGGCATGAGCACGACCTACAACTTCGTCAACACGAACGGTCAAACGCCGCTGATTATCGGCGGCCGCCAAAATTTCGTCACCTATCCCGTCATTCTCGAGCCGGACTTCGGCGGAGAATGCGATGTGCTTGAACCGACGAGCGATAACATATGCGACGATTACGAGGTTGACGTTCTGACGATAGAAACTTTGGACGTGCTTGAACCGACGAGCGATAACATATGCGACGATTACGAGGTTGACGTTCTGACGATAGAAACTTTGGACTCACTCGTTTTCGTCACTCAGCCGATCATACCTGCTCCGGAATACGCGCACGAAGTTTCCGTCGTTGAACCCGTGTTCTGAGCATTCGTTCAAAAAGCAACGAAACCTGCAACGCATTAAAGAAAATTTTTCTCGACTTCGGTCGAGATTTTTTTTCGCGGGTGATTTTTATGACGCTTGAAAATAAATTCGGGCTTGACGACGTGGCGGAGCTTGCCCGTGTCGAAGAGCGAACCGGCAAAAAAAATGCGCTCGAACTTTTTGCGGGCGGGCGATTGGAAAATTTTTCGGCCGGAACGTTCGCGACGCTTGCCGAAATTCATCGCGTACTTTTCGGAGAAATTTACGACTTCGCGGGCAAACTTCGCACGGTCAATTTATTCAAAGGGCATTTCCGTTTCGCCGCCGCAATTTATCTTGCCGAGGTTGTCGCGCAGGTTGAAAAGTTGCCGCAAAAAAATTTCGATGAGATTGTCACCAAATACGTCGAAATGAACGTTGCGCATCCCTTTCGCGAAGGCAACGGGCGCAGCATGAGAATTTGGCTCGATCACATTTTTAAAACGGAATTGGGCGTTGTCGTCGATTGGAGCCGCGTCGACAAGACGAAATATCTTTCGGCAATGGAATTGAGCCCGATTCACGACGCGCCGATAAAAAAATTTTGGCCGACGCGCTGACCGACAAAGTTTCCGACCGAGAACTTTTCATGAAGGGCATCGACGCAAGTTATTTTTACGAAAATTATTTTGTGTATCGAACGCGGGACTTGAAAAAAATTGAGCCGTCAAATTGACGACTCAGTTTGTCTCGCAAAAATATTTCAGTTCGTTTAATCAAACTCACGTTGCCTCGCAAAAATATTTCATGCCGGTTTTTTTCCATTCGCGTTTCGTGTACATGATTCGGTAATTCGTGACGCCCGTCAGCTGAACAAGTTCGCCGATAAATTTTTCGCATTCGTCGCGGGTTTTGGCGTGAATCATCGTGTAAAGATTATAATTCCAATTCGGCGCGGGCGTCCTGTCGTAACAGTGCGAAACTGCCGCGTGAGCACTCATAATCTGCGCGATTTCGTCAAGTTTTTCGGGCGGCACGTGCCACGCACATAAAGCATTTGCATTAAATCCAACTTCGCGATGACGCAGAACCGCGCCCATCTTGCGAATTTTTTTTTCGTCGACAAGTGCCCGAACGCGTTGCAAAAAAGTTTCTTCGCTGATTCCGACTTGTTCGGCCAAAATTTTGTACGGCTCGGCACACAACGGAAAATCTTCCTGCAAAGCCTTGACTATTTGTTTGTCCAGCTCGCTCAAAATTTCCAAAGCCGACACCTCGCACAAATTTAATTTGAACTGCATGTTGAGTGACGCCTTGACGATTCGTCCGGCGCGCCCAAAAATTTTCAACGCCCGCGTTATTTTAATTTGAACTGCACATTGATTTTATATTTTTTGTTCGCCTTGAGCTTGAGCATGTCTTCGACGCCGTCAAGCGATTGAACTTCCGCCAAAATATTTTTTTCGCAATCGGCGTTCGGCGTCAACAGCGTGAACCACAAATTGTAAAACCCTTCGCGTTCATAATTGTGAGTTGCGCCGGGGTAACGGTTGACGGCTTCGGCGACCGCAGTCAATTCCGTCGGCTTGACTTTGAGCGCAACGAGCGTGCCGCGATAACCGAGTTGGTTTGAGTCGAAAAACGTCCCGATTCGTCGCAAAAATCCCGCCGCCTTCAGTTCGCGCAGTCGGGCAAGTACCGTGTCTTCGTCCGTGCCCAAGCGGCTTGCCAGTTCCGCGAACGGGTGAGAGCAAATCGGAATGTCGCCCTGCAAAAGATTGAGCAATTCTTTATCGAAAGTTGAAAGCCTCGTCATCACAAACTCTCCCTTGCGTCCGCTCAATGCGAAAAATTTTTCTGCTCGCGGCTATTCTATCAAAGAGTTTATCACAACGTCAAGCAATTCTGAACGACCTTCATTTTTTGCCGACGAGTACGGCAGAATTGATTCGGCGTCCACGCCCAAAATTTTTTGTATCGCGTCGAGATGTTTTTGCCGCTGAGTTTTGGGGATTTTGTCGGACTTCGTGGCGACGACCAGTACGGGCAAATTTTTTTCGACCAAACTCGTGAACGACTGCAAATCGGATTCCATCGGCTCATGGCGCATGTCGACCAACTGACAGACAAATTTTATGTCGCGCCCGCTTGAAAGATATTCGTCGACGAATTTCGCCCAAAGTTTGCGATTCGTCTTTGAAGTTTTCGCGTAGCCGTAACCGGGCAAGTCGACCAGATAAAAAGAAACCGTCGTTGAAAGTTGCGGTACAGTTGCCGAATAAAAACCCTTGTCCCTTGTCCCTTGTCCCTTGTCCCTTACTTTCAGCGTCACGCGGAAAAAATTTATCGTCTGCGTTTTGCCGGGCGTGCCGGAAGTTCGCGCCAAATTTTTCCGCCGCGTCAAAGAATTTATCAGCGAAGATTTTCCGACGTTCGACCTGCCGACGAAAACAATTTCGGGTAAAGTTTCTTCGGGACAAGTTTTTTTGCTCACTGCCGAAGTGACATATTCGCTTTTGATAACGGTAATTTCTTCAGTCAAAGTAATCGCCTCCAAAAAAATTTGCCCTCCGAAATGCGGAAGGCAACTTAAAAATTTTTCGTTCAAAATTCGAGCGTGTTTGCAACAATCATCGCAATTTGTTCGTCGTTGGGAATGCGCTCGTCGTCTTTCTTCGAGTAGATTGTCAGCAAATAAATCGTGTCCTCAATAGCGACGTAGTACAGCAGGCGGAAGCCGTTCGACTTGCCGACGTTCGCCGAAGTATTTGCAATGCGAACTTTGTAAATCGCCGCGCCTTCGGGCAAATTGAAACCCGGCATTTTGTCGCCGACAAAATTGCCCGCCGCCAAATCCGGCAACACCGTCGCAATATCATCAAGAATCTTTCTGTATTTCTTTTTCCTGATGTAATAATCGATGTCATCGTTTATTTTTTTACTTCGTTTGATTACCATCTTGCCGCAACCTTTTTTTTCGAAACGACAGGTTCATCAGCCAACTCGTCTTTGTATTTTTCCCGTAGTTCGTCAAGCCAATCACGCCAATCGTTTTGTTCGGGCAACAAACCTTTGCGCATCAAATTGACTTCCTTGCACGCTTGAATAATTGATTCTTCGATTGAACAATAGCGTTCGTATTTTTCTTTCGCCATGAAAATTCACCTCACTGAATCGGCTTGTCGTTCATGAAATCTTCCATAAAATCATCGGTGAACAGCCCCAGTGTCTGCATCATGTCTTTCGCGCTTCTGTTTGTCGGCACCAGTATAAGCACGTCGGCTATGCGATTTACGAAAACTTCGTCGCCGTTGATGTGAAAATTTTTGGGCAACGCCACCAGCTGATCTTCGCCGTTTGAAAAAATTTTGGCAGTCTCCATAAAAATCACCTCCGAAAAATTTTTACTGAATCAGCGCGGTGCGTAAAACTTCGTCCATGTTTTCGACGGGTACGAACTCCAATTTTTCGCGAACACTTTCGGGGATGTCCTCAATGTCGGGCGCGTTTTCTTTCGGTAAAATAATCGTGTGCATTCCTTCGCGATAGGCGGCAAGAACTTTTTCTTTAAGCCCGCCAATCGGCAAAACATTTCCGCGCAAAGTAATTTCGCCCGTCATTGCCACGTCCGAGCGAACTTTTTTCTTGGTCAACGCGGAAATCATCGCCGTCGCCATCGTAATGCCCGCGCTTGGGCCGTCTTTGGGCACCGCGCCTTCGGGCACGTGAACATGAATGTCATTTTTCTCGTAAAAGTCGTCGTCAAGTTTCATTAAGTCACTGCGGCTGCGAATGTAAGTCAAACCTGCCTGCGCAGATTCTTGCATGACTTCGCCGAGTTTGCCCGTGAGCAAAAGTTTTCCGTTGCCCTTCAAAACAATGGCTTCGGTTGGCAAAATGTCGCCGCCGACTTCCGTCCACGCCATGCCGGTTGAAACGCCGATTT
>CAMUZL010000041.1 GCA_947165185.1 uncultured Selenomonadales bacterium | reverse complement strand
CAATGGTGCCCGAAACCCGCGACGCGATTCGGAATTTTACGCAGATGTTGCGCGCTCCGTTGCTGTTGAGCTTGAAAGCGGCGGTTGATTCTTACGTTGCGACGGGCGATTTGAACACGCAAGAAAATATCGGCGTGGCGGATTTGATTCAGCGCACGGGGCTTAACGACATTGAAGTTCACGGCGTCAAAAATATTGAACGCAACGACGCCAACGAAAACGAAGCTTTTGCGGACGTGATTGTCTTTCAGCCGGAACTTGACCGCGAATTCCCGATTCGTGTCGTCCTTGCCCGTCAGGAAGATAAACGCTGGCAAATTGTTCGCGTGCAAAATTTTCAAGAGTTCGTAGCGCAGGTTGCTCAAATTCGTAAGGCGCAGATCGGCGATTATCTTGCGAAGTCGACGGAAATAAACACGCGTCACGATTTGGCGATTCGCGAGGCTGAACAAAAATTCGGCACGGTACTTTCGCTCGGAAGTTTGGGACAGGACAACACGCGTGCGGAACTTAAAACGCTGATGAACGACGTTTACAAAAAAGATTGGGAAGCCCGCAAGCAGGAATTATTTTCGTTGCACGTGCCCAAAGACGCCGAAACTTTGCAAAATCTCTACATGAAAATTTGCGACCTGTGCATCGATTACGCGAATGATTATTCAAAGTGGCTCGACGACAAAAACGCGTTGACGATAAAATCTGCGGAAACGAAACTTCATCAAGCGCAAACGCTCATGACGGAAGCGGCTCAACTTGCCAAACGCATGGCCGGCTGAAATTTTTCGACGAATCAAATCCCTCGAACGTCGGGGGATTTTTTGTTGCGCCGAAAGTTTTCCCTGAAAAATATTTGAAAACAACTTCGCACGTGTTATAATTGCCGCAAAAACTTTTCGGGACGTGATTTTGATGTTTGGAATAGGCGCGGGCGAATTCGTTGTAATTTTAATCGTCGCCCTGATAGTTTTCGGCCCCAGCAAACTTCCTGAAGTCGGACGGGCTATCGGCAAAGGTCTTCGTGAATTTCGCAAGGCTCAGGCGGCACTGTCGCAGACGTTAAATTCCGTCGACGAGCCTGAAAAAAATTCTTCGCCCGTCGAAAAATCTGCAACGGTTCCGCAAACGCCCGTTGAAAAAAATTCGGCTGTCGAAAAACCTATCGAACGATCTGCGATTGAAAAATCTGTCGAAGAAAAAATTTCGGTTGCCGAAAAATCTGCGACCGTTGAAAAATCTTCGCCCGTTGAAAAACCCGTCGAACAAGCTGCGGCCGAAAAAACTTCGCCGCCGACCGTCACCGCCGACGAGATTATAAAAATCGCCAAACAAAGTCCGCTTGCCAAGGAGAATCTCAATGAAAAAATTTCTGACGGCCATTCTGTTGACGCTGTTGCTGACGCCGAACGCACAAGCCCTGCCGGTGCAAGAAGCAGTTCAAACGGCGTTGACAAACAACCCTGACTTGCAACGAACCGAGCAATCAATCCGAATCGCCGAAGAATCGCTGAAATCTGCGCGGGGACAAAAAAAATTTTCCGTAAGCGCGACGGGCGGATTGAACGCCGGCAAAGTCGAATTCCAAGAACACACAGAACACGCGTCGACGGGGCTTAGTTTGACGCTCCCGCTTTACACGGGCAAACGACTTGAGACGGCGATAAAATCTGCGGAACTGGGAATCAACGTCGCGAAATTCGATTTTTCGCAGGCACGGGACGATTTGATTTATCAAGTTGTCACCGCCTACGTCAACGCGCTGGAAAATTTGGCAGCGTCGAAAGTTGATTTGGAGACCGAAAAAAATCTTTCCGAGCATGAAAAAATGATAGCCGCACAGTACGACGCGGGCGCGAAAGCCAAAATCGATTTACTTCGCGCACAAGTCGCCACGAGCAACGCCCTGCAAGACGCCGCACGTTCGCACGCCGCTTACGAAGTCGCGCTGACGAATCTTGCCGCGATTATGTCCGCAGACTCAATCCACGCGTTGACTGTCGAAGAATTTGAAACTTCTTTGGAGCTTGGCGAAATCGAAGATTATTTGGCGATGGCGGAAGAAAATCGCCACGATTTGAAATCGGACGCATTGAGAATCGAACAGGGTGAACTTTCCGTTGACAGCGCGAAATCCGGCTGGTATCCGAACGTCAGCGCGAATGTCGGCACAAATTTAAACGCGTCGGCTCACGAATGGCACTGGACGCCCGATGCCTCCGTCGGTGTTTCCGCGTCGTGGAATATTTTTGACGGCGGTGTCACGCGTGCACAAGTTGATTCCGCAAAAGTCGAAGTCGAACGTTTGAAACTTGCCTTTGATTCGGATTTGGACAGCGTTCGCGAAGCCGTCGTTACCGCGCATAAAAATTTGCGAATCGCTCTGTTGCGCTTGACGACAACTCAACGCGCCGTCGAACTTGCCGAAGAGGAACGCTACATTGCAACCGAACGCTACAACGCGGGCGAAGGAATTATTTTGGACATTTTGGACGCGGAACTTGCTTTATCCACCGCGAAAAAAAATAACGTCAGTGCGCGTTACGACGTGTTGCGTTACAGTTTCGATTTGGCACATGCCACGGGCAATACGCTCAAAGCTCTGCACAAGAATTAAGGAGTTTTTCTCATGAAGTGGAAAATTTTAATTGCGGCGGCTCTGATTGCGGGCGCGGCGTTCGGTTATCAATATTACAACAAAACCGTCGTCGAGCCGCAAAACGCCAAAACTTACGAGACAACCAAAGTCATGCGCACGGACTTGACGAAAACCGTTTCGGCGACGGGAACAGTTCAGCCGCGTGACAGCGTCGAAGTCAGCGGAAAAGTCACCGCCCGAATCAAAGAAATTTTAGTCGAGGAAAATGATCACGTCACCGAGGGGCAAGTTGTTGCGATTTTGGACGGCAAAGACTACGAGGCGAAACTTGACCAGGCGAACTTCACCTTGACGAACGCACGCCAAAAACTTGAGCGCACGGACAGACTTTACAAAATCGGCGCGAAGTCTCTGGAAGAATTGCAAGATGCCCAATACGAATACGACCGCGCAAAATCCGCCGTCGAGCTTGCCGAAGACGACGTAAATCAAACCGTCATCACTGCGCCGATGGACGGAATTGTTGTTGGCGAACCGAAAACGCCCGGCACAATGGCAGTTCAGGGAAATTCAAATCCGACGGTTATCATGCGCATTGCGGACTTGAGCGAGAAACTTGTTAAGGCGAAAGTCGACGAAACCGACATCGGCGCAGTCAAAGTCGGCGAACGTGCAACTTTCACCGTCGACGCGTACCCCGATAAAACTTTCGACGCTTATGTTACAAAAATTTCGCAGACAGATACCGCAAATTCCTGGGACACGAATTCCACGACAACTTCAAGCTCAAGTTCAAGCAACTCCGTCATTTATTATTACGTGACATTTTCCGCGCCCGACGACGAAAATCTTTTGCTCCCCGCAATGACTGCACGGCTTGATATTGTTGTCGGGCAAGTTCGCGACGCTCTGTGTGTGCCGATTGCCGCTTTAAAAACCGACGCGCAGGGGTCTTACGTCGAACGAATCACCAAAGACCCCAAAGGCGTCGACGTTGCCGAAAAAGTTTATATCACCGTCGGGCTTTACGGCGAGGAATTTGTCGAAGTCACGGGCGGGAATTTGAACGCGGGCGACGACGTGTCGACAACTTACGAGGCAGCCGAAAAGAAATCATCAACGCAACAAAATATGCGCCGCATGGGACCGCCGCCAATGTAAATCTTCGACGCTTGCGAAAATTTTTCTGACATGAACAATCGAAAAAGCCCCGGAAACTTTCCGAGGCTTGAATTTTTTTTAGTGGAGCCGGCTAAGGGACTCGAACCTTCGACCTGCGCATTACGAATGCGCTGCTCTACCAACTGAGCTAAGCCGGCGTTGAATCAATCAACGTGCCGAAATATATCACTTTCGTTGTTGACTGTCAAGCGCACGTCGAAAAATTTTTCAGCCCGCAAATTTTTGCCGCGTTATTAAATCAGTCCGTTATTTCGCCGTTTGACATACTCCGCACGACTAAAGCCGGCGGATTCCGTTATCAACAACCAAAGCTTCTAATGAAGGCGAAGTCTTACAAGGTCTCCTGCGCAGGACGATGCCCCGCCCTGTTTGTTCGTTACGCTGACAAAAATATTCGACTTCCTTCGTTCAAAATATTTTTTGCCGCGTTTGTGTCTCTGTCATGGTACGTGCCGCATTTCGGACACGTCCATTGTCGAACGCTTAAATCTTTCGTTTCGGGATTTTTTTCGCCGCAATTTGAACATAGCTGACTTGACGGATAAAATCTGTCTACTTGAATTATCGTCGTGCTCGTGCGTTTCGCCACGTATTTCAAAATTTGCAAGAACATTCCAAAGCCGTAGTCCTGCATTTTTTTGCCGTGGCCGCGTTGCAAGCCTTTCAAACTCAAATCTTCCACACAAATCAGCGCATACTCCGAACAAAGGCGTTGCGCCAATTTCCAATGAAAATCTTTGCGTTGATTGTCGGCTCGGCGATAAATTCTTGCCAATTCAAGTCGCGCTCGTTCCCGTTTCTTCGACGTGGATTTTTTTTTCGACAGAGATTTTGACGCACGTTTTAAGGCTTTCATGTTCGACCGCAAAAATGACGGCGCAAGAATATCTTTACCGTCGGACGCGATTAAAATTTTTTCCTTGAAGCCGAAGTCGTAGCCGACGCTTTTACCTGTTCGCGCCATAACTTCGTTCTCTTCATAATCTGTCACGACGAAAATAAAAATATCTCCCGTGCTGTCGCGTTTCACCGTCACTGTCTTAACCTTGCCGACAATCTCCCGCGAGTTGAAGTAGCGGTACGCCTGATTGTTTATGATGATTGTGTTATGCCACGCTTCAATTTTCCAACCCGCCTGTTTCAGCGTGAACGACTTATATTTTTTCACACGCTTGAATTTCGGCGGCGAACATTTCACTTTGCGCTGAACATTATTGAAAAATAATCTGTAGGCGCGGTCGATTCTGTCGGTCACGTCTTGAACTGCTTGCGAACCGATTTCCTTCAGATATGAAAATTTTTTCAGCCGCTTGAGCTTCGTCAGATGTTTTTGTAATACGGGCTTTTGAAGATATTTGCCGAAAAGTTGATAGTAGCGTTTGTGCAAAGCAAGGCAATGATTCCAAATGAGACCTGCCGCATTTATCTGTCGATTCAGTTTTTCATTTCGCTGTGCGCGATATAGCTTAAAGCAGAAGGTCTTCATTTATCCTCACCTCGAAGCGCATTATATTTGCTTGCGATTTAATTTTCAATGTTCAAAGGCGGCGTTTCATCTCCATCGCTGAAGCTGGGGCTTTCACAGCGCATTATTGGTAAATGACCAAATCCGCAGGTTTGTCACTGCCGCCGCTTGCCGAGTTGTTATTTCCGCCGCAACCCGCGATAAAAAATCCGACAGCCGCCAGCGAAGTCGTTTTGATGAATTCGCGACGAGTAAAATCTTTAATCACAATGTCACGTCCTTACATGGAGTAAACTTTCTTGCCCTCGAAGTAAGTCGCCGCAGGTTTGGCTTCGTGAATTTCTTTCACGGGACAAGACAGCACATCTTTGGTGACAAGCAAAAAGTCCGCGTATTTTCCGTTTTTGATACTGCCGCGCTCGTTTTCAAGGAACATTTGCTTTGCGACGTTGATTGTCAAAGATTGAAGAGCCTGCTCGCGAGTGATTAATTCTTCCGTCCACCACGGTTTGGCATTTTCGACGTGATAAACGCCCGTCAGCATAATTTCCATAATTCCGAACGGATCGTCGGGGCTGTGGCTCAATGCAGGAAAATCCGAGTGCGATGACATGATGACGCCGTTATCAAAAAATGATTTCAGCGGATAACCGTGCAACGCCATGTCGCCACGGAAAATTTCAACCATTGCCGCTTGATTTTCGTCGGAATTGTGATGCCAAAGCGTTCCTTCGGTAGCGTAAATGTTATGCGCCGCCATTCGCTTATAATCCGACTCGTTGACGTTGCGCAGGTGAACAATCGTGTTGCGCATTTCGTTTTTACCGCCGTTGATGTAAGAATTGACGACGCGATTGACTGCCATGTTGCCCATTGCGTGAATGTGCATTGTCAAACCTTTTGCATTGGCTTTGCGCGTAATTTCCGTCAGTTCTTCTTCCGACCAGTTGGGAATTCCTTGATGACCGTCGAGATAGAGCGGATCGATAAATCCCGTGCCGCTTTCGGGTGTGCCGTCCATGAAAAGCTTTATCCAGTTCGTTTTGACGCGTTTGGAAGCATATTTTTGAACGTCAACGGCTTTTGCCAAGGCGTCGTCGACATTCATCCAACTTTCGATTTCGTAAGTCGTTCCCAACACGAAATGCATTTTTCCCGCCTTGTCGAGCTCTTGAGCAGCCCGATAATAGGAGTTGTTGTAGAAATAATTGCCCCAGCCGTCAATATACATCGTGTAGCCTTCCGACAACAAATGTTGCTCAATATCCGCCATGATTTCTCGTGCCAAGTCGACGGAAAAGAGATTGTCATTGTCCAAAAATGAGCGCGTGTAAGTTCCGGCTTGTTCCTGCAGATAACCTGTCGGTTTGCCGTCGGAGCCCATGACAATTTTGCCGCCGCGAACTTCGGATTTGAGTACGTTGCCGTTTTTGTCCATGATGCCCGCGTTGACAAGGCAAAGCGTGTTCACCAAACCTTTGTGACCTTCATCGTCCGCAAAATAAATCGGAATGTCGCTGCAAATGGCGTCCAACTGTTGGCGAGTGGGCATATCTTTTTCAAAAATCAAAAGTTGCCAGCCGAAACCAAAAATTGCCGTCGCTCCGTTTTCACGAGCTTTTTTGACTGCCGCAGGAACAATTTCCGACAAAAATTTTTGCGGAGTATCCTCGAAACCGACAGTCATGCCGACTTTCGGAATGCCGTGCCCAATCGAATAATGCGCGTGGCCGTTTCCGCACGAAGGCATAACGAGACCTTTGCCACTGTGGTCGATAACTTCGGTATTTGAGCCGATAAAGGCTTTGACACCAGCTTTGTCGCCGACGTAAACAAATTTGCCGTCCTTGACCGCGAACGCTTCGACGATTTTGTTGTTTTCGGCGGTGAAAATCTTTCCGTAGACAACGAGATCGGCTTTCACGGGACTTGCGAAAAGTTCTGTTGGAATTGCCATTGCCAGAGCCGCCATCGACGCCGTTTTGACGAATTCGCGACGGGTTAAGTCTTTTAACATAAAAAATCTCCTTTCAAATCGCATTTATAAGCCGAAACATTATAAAAAAAAAAACGGACTGTCAATCAGCCGTTTGAGAAAATTTTTAAATCATTTTGCCGATATTTTCTTTCACGCACGTTCAAACCGAGATAATTACTGTCCGCGAATGGAAAATTTATGTTTGGGACGTTCATAAAGCTTAAAATCCAAATATAACGTTCATCCGGCTGAAATTTTTCATTTCGTCGCGCACAAAACGGTTGAGCGACAAAAAATCTGCATTTTTCGGGTTTGGATTGGATTTTTTATTTCAATCGACATTTTACGGGGCAGAAAAAAATTCAAGTTACATTTTCCGCTATAGCGGATTTTGTAAAATGCGCACGAAAAAACCCTCCGACACGCCGTCGAAGGTTTTTTTTGGTTGTGTGCGAGATTTTTAACGGATGATTTTCGTGCCGTTGTCCGCGTCGAAATTCTTCCAGAAATCTTCGCGGGAAAGGGTGTTGCCTTTTTTGTCGGTGTAAATGTTGCCGTTGATTATTCCGCCGTTGTCTTTGTAGCCGGTGTAACCCAATTCGTGCAACTTGTCGCGCACGGGAGCGGAGCTAAGTGCGTCCTCTGCGCTCAAAAGTCCGCGTTTGTAGAGTTCGTCGCCGTCTTCATACGTTTCGAGCCTTGTGCCGCCCGCCACGCCGTCAAGTTCCGCGTCGCTCATGATTTCGTCTTTCAAAATTTTTTCGTCTGCCATTTTTATCAACCTCCAATTTGTTTTCTGCCTGTTATACGCGGCAAAATCAATTCCGTTACAACTTTATCAGAAAAATTTTTCGCAGTCAAACGAAAAACCCTCCGACACTCGCCGAAGGGCTTTTTTTTACTGCCGTCAAAGATTTTTCAGTCCTCGTAGACGTAGCGCAGTGCGTTCAAATTTTCCGTGTCCAAATCTTTGTGGAGGACGCAACCTTTCGAGTTCAACTCCATCGTTTGACGATTGTCGACGGAATATTTTTCCCAGTGCGGCATAAATTCGTTGTCGGGGTTGCCCGTCGCCGCAAAATTCGTCCACGCCGCTTGAATTTGTTTGACAAGTTTCGGATTCGGATTCGGCAAAAGCTCATCGAAAGGTTTATTGAACACGAACGCCAATTCAAGCGAGTGAAACGAGCCAAGTTCTTCGCGCAAAGACTTGTCGCTGAACAGGTAATAATAAACGTCGTTGAACTTCGATTGATTTTCGGCATCCAATTCTTGCCCGACGCGCCAATCCACTTGATTTAAAAAATCCATATAATTTTCGTCGGTATCGGGACGATTTTTCAGCCACGCGAGATAAACTTCCTTGCTTGTGCGTGAAGTGCGCGCTTTGTATCGGCTCATGACGAGAGAAATTTTATCGTGAGTGTCGTAAAAGTTTTTGAAATAATTTTCGTCATAGAGCAACCAATATCCCCATTCGCAGGCGTTGACACCCGTCAAAAATTTAATTCCGCGAGCGTCGCCGTTTTTTATCGCGGTGAAAGGGTCGACAGGCAAAAATTTTCCGTCGCAAGCCGGAACAAAATCCGAGTGAGCCGTTTTGATACGCATTTCAAAGAGTTTGACGTAAAAATCTCTGAGTTCGGCGGAAGATTTCTTCATCAGGTCGCGCATCGTCTTTGCGCCGCTCAAACTCATAAAATCTTCCGTAAGTTTGGCGGCGTGTTGCATATCGTGAACAAAGCGCGAAGGTCCCGACTCCGGAATTACTTTTTGGAACAAACCTTTGGCGGCGGGCGTGACAGTCAGCAACATGCAGGAAATTGAGCCGGCACTTTCGCCAAAAATCGTAATGTTATCAGGATTGCCTCCGAATTCGGCGATATTTTCTTTAACCCAAGTCAACGCGGCGATTTGGTCTTTCAAACCGAGATAACCGCTGTCCTCGAACGAAGAATCAACCGTATCGAAGTGCATAAAGCCGAAAATGTTCAGTCGATAGTTGAAACTGACAACAATGACATCATTCGACGCCGCAAGGTTATTTCCGTTGTAAAGCGGTTCAATGGTGCCGCCGTGCATGAAACTTCCGCCGTGAATGAAAAACATTACGGGCAAATTTTTCTTGTCGCTACGTTTCCAAATGTTTATCGTCAAACAATCTTCGCTTTGCACGTTTTTGGACGCTATTTCAATCTCGTCGTCCTCTTGAATGGCGGATGCGCCGAATTTTTTCGCGTCGAAAGTTTTATTGGACGGTTTCAGCGGTTGAGTAGCTTGCCAGCGCAATTTTCCGACGGGCGGTTGAGCGTAGGGAATTCCGAGCCAAGTTTTTACGCCGTTTTCGTCGACAAAGCCGTTGAAAGTTCCGTAACGAGTTTTCACCGTGCAATTATCTGCCGCAAAAGCTTTTTCGATTGGCAGTCCCGTCGCCGCGAGAGCAAGTGCCGCCAATGAAGTCGTCTTGATAAATTCTCTGCGATTTAATTTTGACATAACATCAGCCCTCAATCTTCGTAAACGTAGCGCAACGCGTTAAAGTTTTCCGTGTTCAAATCTTTGTGACAGACACAGCCGTTTGAGTTCAATTCCATCGTTTGACGATTGTCGGCGGAATATTTTTCCCAGTGCGGAATTAATTCGTTGTCGGGGTTGCCCGTCGCCGCGAACGCCGCCCACGTCGATTGAATAACCTTCACGAGCGTTTGATTCGGATTCTCTTCAATGTACGGAACGTTGAAAGTATACGAAAGGTCGATCGCGTGAAATGCACCCAAAGAATCCAACGGCGGCGAAGCCGGCTGAGTGAACAAATAAAAATAAACGTCGTCGAACGCCGATTGATATTCCGCAGCCAATTCTTGACCGACGCGAAAATCAATCTGAGTTGCAAAATCGCCGTAAGTGTCATCGGTATCGGGACGATTTTTCAGCCACGCTTTGTAAACTTCTTCGTTTGTGCGTTTTTTGTAGTGTGAAAAAATCGGCGAAATATCTTGCGGATCTTTGCGAACAAGTTCAAACAAATTTTCGTTGGCAAGCAGGAAAGCCCGCCACTCGTCGGAAGTCGTGCCCGTCAAAATTTTTATTCCGCGAGCCGCACCGTCTTTTAATGCTTTGAACGGGTCACGCGGCAAAAACTTTCCGTCGGCGGTCGGATAAAAATCCGCAACGTTCATTTCGCGAGCACCCGTAAATCCCGCGTAAGCCTTTTTAAGTTCGACGGCAGATTTCTTCATGAGGTCGCCGACGGTTTTCGCGCCGCAAGATTTCATAAAGTTCGCCGTGACTTCAGCCGACTCTTCGGGCGTTTTATAAAAACCCACGGCACCCGACTGCGGAATTACTTTTTGGAACAAACCTTTTGCGGCGGGAGCGATTGTCAGGAAAAACGTCGAAATTGAGCCGGCACTTTCACCGAAAACGGTAATGTTGTCGGGATTGCCTCCGAATTCGGCGATATTTTCCTTAACCCATTGCAACGCCGCGATTTGATCTTTCAAACCGAGATAACCGCTGTCCTCGAACGAAGAATCAACGCTTGCGAGATTCATGAAGCCGAAAAGATTCAGCCGATAATTAATCGTGACGATAACAACGTCGTGCGCGGAAACGAAATTGCTTGCGTAGTAAGTCGGTTCGCTTGCATGACCGCAGACGAAACCGCCGCCGTAAATCCAAACCATGACGGGCTTATTTTTGCCGTTGCCGCGTGTGAAAATGTTGAGCGTCAAGCAATCTTCGCTTTCCGTTTCGGTGGAGGCTTCAACCAAATTGCCGAGTTTCATTGACGCCTGCATGGGGTCGTTGCCGTATTTTTTCGCGTCGAAAGATTTATTTGACGGTTTCAGCGGTTGAGGAGCCTGCCAACGAAGTTTGCCGACGGGCGGTTGAGCAAACGGAATGCCCAGCCAAACTTTTATGCCTTGCTTGTCGACAAAGCCGTTGAAAGTTCCGTAACGAGTTTTCACGGCGCAATTATCTGCCGCAAAAATTTTTTCTTCGGGAAAAAGCCCCATCACGTCAAAAGCATTGACTGCAAAAACTCCCACTGCGGCAGTTTTAATGAAGTCTCTGCGTGTTAAATCTTCAAACATAAAATCATTCCTACCAAAACGACAACCAACATTTGAACCGAGACATTATAAAAAAAAAAACGGACTGTCAATCCGTTGTTCAAGAAAATTTTTCAGATAAATTCTTTCGTGGAAATGTAACGTTGAAAAATTTTTTATCCCGCGAACTCTTCGGGGCGTTCGATTGAAAAAGCCTCCGACACGGTGCCGAAAAGTCTTTTTCAGCTCTCGTAAATATCCTTAAGAACACGGCGGCAATTTTTTTCACAGCGCACGGACGTTGAATAAATTTTTGGTACGATAAAGTTATGATTACACCAACCAGATGCAACGTCCCGTTGCCAAACGGGAATTTTCGCGGTACAATGGCGCAGTTCAACGCAGTACAATTTTTAGGAGTGATTTTTTGTGGTTATTATCATGAATCCCGAAGCGACTTCGGGCAACATCGACGAGGTCATTAAGGCAATAAAAAGCGTCGGACTTGACGCCAAAATCATGGAGGGCGCGCAACAAAAAATCGTCGGCGTCATCGGCGACAAGACGAAATTGGCATCCGTGGCGATTGACGCGTTGCCGGGCGTGGAAAGTTCCGTTGCCATTTCCAAAAGCTACAAACTTGCGAGCCGCGAATTTCATCCACAATCAAGCGTTATCGACGTGGACGGCGTGAAAATCGGCGGCGGTGAACCTGTCGTTATGGCGGGTCCCTGCGCGGTCGAAAGTCGCGAACAAATTCTCAAAGCGGCGAAAATCGTCAAAGACGGCGGCGCACAATTCCTGCGCGGCGGTGCGTTCAAACCGAGAACTTCGCCGTATTCGTTCCAAGGTCTCGAAGTCGAAGGGCTGAAATATCTTGCCGAAGCGCGTGAAGTTACCGGCTTGAAAGTTATCACGGAAGTCACCACCGTCGAAGGCATCGAAGCCGTTGCCGAATATTCGGACGTGTTGCAGATCGGCGCACGGAACATGCAAAATTTCGGTCTGCTCAAGGAAGTCGGAAAATGCGGCAAACCCGTCATGTTGAAACGCGGACTTGCGGCGACGATTGACGAATGGTTAAACGCCGCCGAATACATCATGAACGCGGGCAACCCCGACGTGATTTTGTGCGAGCGTGGAATTCGGACGTATGAAACTTACACGCGCAACACTTTGGACTTGTCGGCTGTCGCGGCGGTCAAACACCTGTCGCATCTGCCGATAATCGTCGACCCGTCACACGGCACGGGCAAATGGCGCATGGTCAAACCGATGGCGTTTGCGGCAATCGCGGCGGGCGCGGACGGCTTGATGATGGAAATGCACCCAAATCCCGTCAAAGCACTTTCGGACGGAATGCAATCGCTCACGCCCGAACATTATCGCTCAATCATGAACGGCGTCAAAAAACTTTCGGCGTTCCTGCGCGCCGAAAAACTTATCGGACTGGAGGAATAATTTTGCGCCTGAGGAAAAAACCTCACACGGACGAAAAACTTCAAACGTTCGCGGACTTCGTGACGGTCGGCGAAGTTGAGCCGTTTCAAAAAGATTCTGCGCGGAAACTTTTCGTCGAACTCGGCACGGGCAAAGGCGACTTTATCACGCAAATTGCCGAACGCAACCCGCAGATAAATTTCGTCGGGCTTGAAGTCGAAGCGACCGTAGTTTTGTCGGCGGCAAGAAAAGTTCACGAAAAAAATTTAAGCAACGTTCGATTGATTGTCTTCGACGTGAGCAACATTGCCGAACTTTTCGCGGAGCACACGGTTGACAGGCTCTACATAAATTTTTGCGATCCGTGGCCGAAAAAACGTCACGCCAAACGCCGCTTGACTTACGTGAAATTTTTGG
>CAMUZL010000040.1 GCA_947165185.1 uncultured Selenomonadales bacterium | reverse complement strand
CGCCGTCGCGGACAAGCTCCAAAATTTTTTTCGCGGCGTCTTCGTGGCTGTCGACGACGTAAACATTTTTCATGCCGGCATCACGTGCCCCGTCAGCAATAAATTTTCCGAGCTTGCCGATCGCAATCAGCGTGTCGAATTTGTTTTCAACCAGCTCCTCGCCAATTTCGCGGTGAAGTTTTTCCGAACTGCTTCCGAGTTCCAACATGTCGCCCAAGACCGCAAATTTTTTGCCGTCGTAAATTTCGGCTGTCGTGCGAATCGCCACGCGCATTGAGGCGGGGCTTGCGTTGTAAGCGTCGTTGACAATCGTCAAGCCGTCGCGTCGAATAACTTCGTAGCGCATTTTCGTCGTCGTCAGCGAAGAAAAACCGCGCTGAACTTCGGGAACGGTCAAGCCGACCGCATAGCCCGCCGCAATCGCTCCGAGGGCATTGGAGACGTTGTGGCGACCGAGCATGGGAATTTCAAAATCGTATTCCTTGCCGCGAAAACTCATGATAAATTCCGTCGACACATTGCCGATTAAAATATTTTTCGCGAAGAAATCAACCGAAGAATCTTCAATCGAGTAATTCAACACGCGCACGCCTTCGTTGATGAAATTTTTCATTGCCGCAACGTTCGGATCGTCCGCGTTCAAAATCACGGTGCCGCCCGACGGAATTGCCCTGACGAGTTCGCCTTTCGCCTTCGCGATATTTTCAATCGAGCCGAGTAATTCGATGTGCGTTTCGTTGACGTTGGTGACGATGCCGATTGTCGGCTTGACGAATTTGGCGAGCGTCTCAATTTGTCCAAGTCCGCGCATTCCGATTTCGACGACGGCGGCTTTGTGATTTTCGTCAAGTTCAAGCAAAGTCAGCGGCACGCCGATTTCGTTGTTGAAGTTCGCGGCAGTTTTGAGCACGTTGCCGAATGAAGCCAACGCGGCGGCAGTCAAATCTTTCGTGGTGGTCTTGCCGTTCGAGCCGGTGATTGCGACAATCGGGATGTCGAAACGATTTCGCCACGCGCCCGCAATTTGCCGATAAGCAACCAAAGTGTCGTCGACCTTGAGCACGACGCCTTCGGGAATTCTTTTTGCGGTCTTGCTCACCATGACGGCTTTCGCGCCTTTTTTGAAAGCGTCACCGGCAAAAGATTCGCCGTTCATGTTTTCGCCTTTAATCGCGACAAAAAGTTCGCCGCCTGTGATTTTACGGCTGTCGGTTGAAACTCTGTCGAAAAAAATTTCCGCGTCCGAATTTTTTTCGGCGTTCGTGACTTGCGCGACTTCAGCCAAAGATAATTTATCCATTGGTAGTGACCTCCGTTTGTTAGCTTTGAGCTTATGAGCTTTAAGCTTTAAGGAAATTTTTCGTCACCCCTTAAAGCTCAAAGCTTAAAGCTTAAAGCTTAAAGCTTATCTATCGCTTCGCGGGCAACTTCTCTGTCGTCGAAATGAATCGTGCCCGTGTTGAGAATTTGATAATTTTCGTGACCTTTGCCGAGAATCAAAACCACGTCGCCCGAATTCGCCAGCTCAATCGCACGGAAAATCGCGGCGCGTCTGTCGGCAATTCGTTCGTAAGATTTTTTGTCGACAATTCCGCGTTCGATGTCGTCAAGAATTTTTTCGGGATTTTCGGTGCGCGGGTTGTCGGAAGTGGCAATCACCACGTCGGAAAGTTCGGCCGCGATTTTGCCCATAATCGGGCGTTTGCGATTATCTCTGTCGCCGCCGCAGCCGAAGACCGTAATAATTTTTCCCGTGACGATTTGCCGCGCAGTTTCCAAAACATTTTTGACGCCGTCGGGTGTGTGCGCGTAATCGACGATGACTTCAAACGGTGCCGCAGAAAAAATCCGCTCGAAACGGCCGGGCACGCCGTGAAAATTTTCCAAAGCTTGCTTGATGACTTCGGGCGAAATATTTTCCGCGAGAGCCGCCCCGATTGTCGCAAGCACGTTATAGACGTTGAAAAGCCCCGTCACGTGAAGATTAAGGGACAAGGGACAAGGGACAAGGGACAAGTTTTTAATTCCTAATTGCAGTTTCGTGCCGTCAGATTTAACGTTCAAGTCAACCGCGTGCAAGTCGGCGGGATTTTCAATCGCGTAAGAAATTTTTTTGCAGTGGCAGTGACGCAAAATTTCTTCGCCCGCCGCGTTGTCAACATTGACAACCGCAGATTTATTTTGTTTGCGACCTTTGCGCGAAACCATGTCAAAAAGTTTTGCCTTCGCCCGCAAATAATTTTCCATCGTGCCGTGAAAATCCAGATGATCTTGCGTCAAGTTCGTGAAAATCGCCGTGTCGAATTCGACGCCCGCAACTCGATTTTCGGCGAGCGCGTGGCTTGAAACTTCCATGACGACAATTTGAACATTTTTCGCCCGCATGTCCGCGAAAACGTGTTGCAAGTCGATGACGTTCGGCGTGGTGTTCGGATTCGGAAAACTTTCGTCGCCAATCAAAATTTGAATCGTGCCGATTAAGCCGACTTTCAAGCCCGCAGACGAAAAAATTTCGCGCAACATGTAAGTCGTCGTGGTTTTGCCGTTCGTGCCCGTGACGCCGACAACTCGCATTGCCCGCGCAGGATAATCGTAAAAATACGGCACGATAACCGCAAGCGCGTTGAGCATGTCGGGGACAACCAGCGCGGAAATATTTTCGGGCGGCTCAAAATTCTTCCGCGTCGTCAAAATCGCAACCGCACCGCCTTTGACAGCCTGCGGAATAAAATTATGTCCGTCAACGTGCGCGCCTTCCATGCACACGAAAAGATTTTTTGCCGTGACCTTGCGTGAATCGTGCTCAATGCCTGAAATTTCAACGTCGTCGCCCAAAATTTTCGCTTCGGGTATCAGCAACGCCAGTTCGCTGAGTTTTTTAACCACGGCCTCGCCTCCCTTCTGTTTGACGCCAATTATAATTGAATTTAGCATGAAAAGACAAGCCGTCAAAAAATTTTTCCGTGCCGTGTAACAAATTTTTTCGGGCGACGTATAAATTCAGAGAGAAATTTTTAACGGGAAAATTCGCTCTAAAAATTTCTCGACAAACTTCCTCGGCAAAAAAAATTAGCCTCGATGCAAGTCGAGGATTTTTTTATCGGAAACTTTTCAAAATGCCGTCGAGTCCTTCGCGGCGATAAATTTCTTTGTAGTAACGCAAGTTCAGCTGAATTAAATTGTCTAACGCTCGCATACTCAGCATTTCGACGGGGGCGCGGTCGTCCGTCAAAATATTTTCGCCGCGTTCGGGAATTTTCCACTCGTTCGACGTGCGAATCATCAATGCGGAAAGTTTTTCGTCGGAAATTTTTTCTGCGCGACTTCGGAGCGGCTCAAAAATCTTTTCGTCGCCCGCCGCGAATAAAATTTTGTTCGTCGCGTTCGCCGCGTCGACAATTTTCAGCGCAGGGAAAACTTTTCCGATCGTGTCCGTCAAATATTCGTTGATGTTGCCCGCGCCCGAAGCCCGCATGTTCATGTTGACGACCATAATCCCGCGTTCTGTCAAATGATTTCTCACCAGCGAAAAAAATTCCAGCGAACTCATCTGAAACGGCGGCGAAATGTCCTGAAACGCGTCGACAAGAATCACGTCGTAAAAATTTTTGTCCGCCTGAAGGAATGCGCGCCCGTCGTAAGTCACAACTTCCACGTCCGCCGGCAACGAAAAATATTTTTTGGCAAGCGCGGTGATTTTTTCGTCAATCTCCACGCCCGTTATCCGCGATTCGGGAAAATATTTCCGACATTGTTCCGCGAAAGTGCCCGTGCCCATGCCGAGAATCAAAATTTTCTTGCCGTCCGTCAAAATCGGTGCCGCAAGCGCATAATCGTAATAAAATCCCGTCAAGCCGCCGTTTTTCATCTTAATCGACTGCACGCCGAATAAAACATTCGTCGAAAAAATAATTTGGCGCGGATTTTCCTTGACTTGCAGGTAATTGTAAATCGATTCGCCCTCGTAGAGCAGATTTTTTTCCCAGAACGCAAAATTATTCGAGTTACCGACAAGCGCGCACGCCAAAAATATCATCACGGCGACCAAACAGAAAATTTTCTTCGCGCCGAGGCTCACGAAATAAATTATTCCAATCAAAAGCAACACGCCAGAAAAAATCAAAAACGTTATCGCCGTGCCGACCGTCGGAATTGTTACGAACGTCGGCAAAAATGTCCCGATTATGCTGCCGATTGTGTTGAACGCGTTCAAATTCCCAACAATTCGCCCGTTGTTTTCGAGATTGTCCGTCGCATATTTCACCAATGAAGGCGTCACCGTGCCCAAAATGAACAGCGGCGGCACAAAAATTATCATGCACGAAAAAAACGCCGCCCAAATTAAAAGATTCGTGTCAATCGCCACGATTAACGCGCCCGCAATCGCAAGAATCAAATATTTTCCGAGCACGGGAATTAATCCGATCCAAAGCGCGGCGAAAATCAGTCGGCGATAAAGTTTTGCGGGATTTTTGTCCGAATCTGCGCGTCGTCCGCCCCAAACGTTGCCCAAAGCCAAAGAAATCATGATTGTGCCGATTATTATCGTCCAAACTATCTGCGATGAGCTGAAATACGGCGCGAGAAGTCTTGCGGCTCCCAATTCGACCGCCATTATCGACATTCCCGAAAAAAATTCCGTCGCGTAGAGAAAATTTTTGTTGCCCAAAAGCGGCGAAGTTTGTATCATTCAAAAAAACTCCTTTGGAAAAGTTTTTCCCAACAGCTCAAACCTAAAAGCTAAAAGCTTAAAGCTTAAAGCTAAAAACGGAGGTGCCAAATTGATTATTTTGATTGATTACGGCGTCGGCAACCTGTACAGCGTCGCGAAAGCCGTCGCGAGTGTCGGCGGAGACGTGAAAATTTCGGGCGACGTTGACGACCTTAAAAATTCCGAAAAAATTATTTTGCCGGGCGTCGGTGCATTCGGCGACTGCATGAAAAATCTTTCCGCCACGAATTTAATTCCCGAACTCAAGCGCGAAATTGCTGACGGCAAAAAAATTTTGGGTATCTGTGTCGGCTTGCAAATTCTGTTCGCGGGCAGTGAAGAAAGTCCTTGCGTCGACGGCTTGAAAATTTTCGGCGGGCAAGTCAAAAAAATTTGCGCCGGCGGCTTGAAAATTCCGCACATGGGTTGGAACTCGATAAAATTCGGCGACTCGAAACTTTTTGCGGGCTTGAGCAGTGAAAATCCGTATTTTTATTTCGTTCACAGCTTTCACGCCGTGCCCGACGACAAAAATTTAATTTCAGCCACGACAAATTACGGCGAAACCGTAACGGCAGCGGTTGAACGTGAAAATATTTTCGCGACGCAGTTTCACCCCGAAAAATCCGGCGATGTCGGCTTAAAAATCCTGAAAAACTTCGTCGAAATGTGATCTGCAAAAAATTCGTCCTCGAACAAATCAAAAACGCGGCGGAGGTCGTCAACCGTGACGGCCTTTTAAAATTCGGCGGCGTTGGACTTTTAACGGCGCGGGTGATATACTTTTCACGCAAAAACTTTTCGGAGGTATGACAGTGGAAGAACTCAACTTTGGTCACGGAAAAATTGTGCCCGTCAATCTCGAACACGAGATGAAATTTTCTTACATAGATTACGCAATGTCGGTTATCGTTGCCCGCGCCCTGCCTGACGTTCGCGACGGATTAAAGCCCGTGCACCGCAGAATTCTTTACGCAATGCAGGAAGCCGGCATGACAAGTTCCAAGCCGTATAAAAAATCTGCGCGCATCGTCGGTGAAGTTTTGGGTAAGTATCACCCGCACGGCGACACATCCGTTTACGACGCGATTGTTCGCATGGCGCAGGATTTTTCGTTGCGCTATCAACTTGCGGACGGGCACGGCAATTTCGGTTCCGTTGACGGCGACCCCGCTGCGGCAATGCGTTACACGGAAGTTCGCATGTCGAAAATTTCCGAGCTGATGTTGGAGGACATTGACAGAGATACCGTCGACTTCGTGCCCAACTACGACGAATCACTTAAAGAGCCGTCGATTTTGCCCGCGAAGTTTCCTCAGCTTCTTGTCAACGGGGCAAGCGGTATCGCGGTGGCAATGGCGACGAACATTCCGCCGCACAACATCGGCGAAGTCATTGACGCGACGTTGTATTTAATCGACGAGCCGAACGCCTCGACGGACGAATTGATCGACATCGTTCACGGCCCCGACTTCCCGACAGCCGGCTTGATTATCGGCACGGAAGGAATTCGCGACGCTTATCGCACGGGACGCGGCTCAATCAAAATGCGAGCGCGCACGGCGATTGAAAATCTTCCGAACGGCAAAAGTCGAATCGTCGTCACGGAATTGCCCTATCAAGTCAACAAGGCGCGACTGATTGAAAAAATTGCCGACCTCGTTCGCGAAAAGACAATCGAAGGCATAACCGATTTGCGCGACGAAAGCGACCGCGAAGGCATGAGAATTGCCATTGACCTGCGCCGCGACGTGACGCCGCAAATTGTTTTAAATCTGCTTTTCAAACATACGCAACTGCAAGACACTTTCGGCGTGAATATGATTGCGCTTGTCGACGGCAGCCCGCGCATTTTGAACTTGAAAGAAATTTTGGCGCACTACATTCGTCACCGCGAAGAAGTCGTCACGCGCCGCACGAAATTTGATTTGGCGAAGGCGAAGGCTCGCGCTCACATTTTGGAAGGTTTGACGACCGCCGTTAAAAATCTTGACGTGGTTATTAAAATCGTCCGCCAAAGTTCCGCCGCCTCCGACGCAAAGTCAATGCTCATGAAAATGTTTGAGTTCAGCGACGCGCAGGCTCAGGCGATTTTGGATTTGCGTTTGCAGAAATTGACGGGACTTGAACGCGAAAAACTCGACGCGGAATATCGCGACGTGCTTGCCGCCATTAGAACGTTTGAAAAAATTCTCGGCGACGAAAGTTTGATTCTGCAAATTATCAAAGACGAACTTACCGCCGTCAAAGAAAAATTCAATGATGAACGCCGCACGGAAATTGTTCGCGAAGAATTGACGGCTTTTGAGGCTGAAGATTTAATCGACGACGACGACATTGTCGTCACGCTCACGCACGGCGGTTACGTCAAGCGAATCGACCTGTCAACCTATCGCAAGCAAAAACGCGGCGGCGTCGGAATGATGGGCATGGGCACCAAGGAAGAAGATTTCGTCGAACAAATTTTAATCACGACGACGCACCACACGATTTTGTTTTTCACGAATCGCGGCAAAGTTTTCCACTTGAAGGCGTATCAAATCGCCGAATCGGGACGCGCCGCCAAAGGTGTGCACATCAGCAATTTGTTGCAACTTGAACCCGGCGAAAAAATTACCGCGCTGATTAAAGTTCGCGAATTCGATCCGTCACGCTATCTTTTCATGGCGACTAAAAAAGGTATCGTCAAAAAAACTCAGCTGTCAGAATTCAGCTCAATGGCGAAACGCGGGCTTGTTGCGCTCAAACTCGGCAAAGACGACGAACTTATCGGCGTCAAGTTCACCGAGGGCGAACGTTACGTTATTCTCGGCACCGCGCAGGGTATGGCGATTTCTTTCGCCGAAGAAGAAATTCGCTCAACGGGACGCGCTACCAAAGGTGTTCGCGGAATTCGTCTCAAAAAAGGCGACCGCGTCATCGGCATGGACAAACTCCGCAAAGGTGCGGAAGTTTTGACCGTCAGCGAAGAAGGCATCGGCAAACGCACGCCCACCGAAGAATATCGCCCGCAGTCTCGCGGCGGCAAAGGTCTCATCAACATGAAAGTCACCGAAAAAACCGGCGAAGTTGTCGGCATTAAAGTTGTCAGCCCCGACCAAGAACTTATGTTGATAACGACCGAGGGCATTGTCATTCGCACAAGCGTCAACGACATCCGCTCAATCGGGCGCAACACGCAAGGCGTCATTTTGATGAAGACCAAAGACGAAGACAAAGTTGCCGCGATTGCGACCGTCACGCTCAAAAACGATTGATTAGCTTTGAGCTTTAAGCTTTGAGCTTTGAGATTAAGAAATTGCGTGTTAAATTTCCCCGACGTTCAAAGTGTCGGGGATTTTTTTTGTAGACAGTTGAAAAAAATAATTGTAGAATCATCCCACCTAAACAATACTATATGGAGAATTGAAATGCGCAAAAGATGGATTGTCCGCGAGTCGGACGCAGATACCGTGCAAAAAATTTCGTCGGAACTCGGCGTCAGTGAATTGACGGCGAAAATTTTATTTCATCGCGGAATCAAAGACGCTCAAGCCGCGAAAAATTTTTTGGAGCCGGAAGCCGCCCCGTTTAACGACCCGTTTGCAATGAAGGGCATGGGCGTTGCCGTCGACCGAATCAAGCAAGCTTTAATCGACGACGAAAAAATTTTCATTTACGGCGACTACGACGTTGACGGAATGAGCGCGTCGGCAATTTTAGTTCGCACGCTCACACGGCTGGGCGCACGTGTCGATTCGTACATTCCCGACCGTTCCGAAGGCTACGGCCTGAATGTTCCCGCGTTGAAAAAAATCGCCGCGCAAGGTTGCAATTTATTAATCAGCGTCGACTGCGGAATCACCAACGAAAACGAAATTTCTGCGGTAAAAGATTTGCTCGACGTGATTGTCACGGATCATCACTTGCCCGCGCTCGACGAAGTTCAATCCGCCGTCGCCGTCGTCAATCCCAATCAACACGGCTGTCCTTATCCCGAAAAAAATTTGTGCGGGGCGGGCGTCGCCTTCAAGCTCAGTCAGGCTTTGAATTTTGAACTTTACGGCGTCGACGTGCAAACTTACACTCAAGACATTGAACTTGCGGCAATGGCGACCGTGGCGGATATTGTCCCGCTCGTCGGCGAAAATCGAAAAATTGTCCGCATGGGTCTTCGCGAAATGGGACAGACGAAATGTATCGGCTTGCGTGCGCTGATTGGTGCGGCGGGTCTCGTCGGCAAAAAAATTTCTGCGGGACAAGTTGCCTTCCAAATTGCGCCGCGCTTGAATTCCGTCGGCAGGCTTGAAACAGCTCGCGAAGGTTTGAAACTTTTGCTGTGCGAAAACTCGGACGAAGCGAAAACTTTGGCGCGACACTTCAACAAGCTCAATCAACGGCGCAAGGACATTGAAACGGCGATTCTCTCGTCGGCTATTGAACAAGTTCAACAAATGCGCGAAGACAAAGGCGGCGACTTGAGTTCGCTTGTCGTTTCGGGTACGAATTGGCTTGAAGGCGTTATCGGGTTGACCGCGTCAAAAATCGTCGAACGCTACAACTTGCCGACAATTATTTTGACGACGCGGGACGGAATTACTGCACGCGGCTCGTGTCGCTCAATTCCCGCGCTCCACATGAAAAACGCGCTGGATTCGATGAACGACCTTTTTGAGCAATACGGCGGGCATTCGCAGGCGGCGGGCTTGACTATCGCGGTGAAAGACATTCCCGAACTTGCGGCGCGCTTCGACGATTATGTTCGCAGAAATTTGCGCGACGAAGATTTTTTGCCGATTTTGAACGTCGACGAAATTATTCACCCCGCGCAGATTAATTTCGACGTGGCGAAAGAATTTGACCGTTTCGAGCCGTATGGTTTGGGCAACCCGCATCCCGTGCTTGCCTGCAAAAATGTTCGCGGTTCGTCGGCAAAAACGATGGGGCGCGACAACGTTCACTTGAGTTTTGACATTGATGAAAACATTCGGGCTGTTGCGTGGAATTGCGGAAACCTTGCGCCGCTTATCGAAAGTGAGCCGCTTGATTTGGCTTACGAGCCGGAAGTCAACGAGTGGCAGGGCGAATTGCGAATTCAATGCAACGTTTCGAGTTTGGAGCCTGCGGTTGCCGAAGGTGAACTTTTTCCCGACCGCGAAGAACTTTTGGACGTGTACAATTTTCTGCGGCAAGTCAACGCGTCGACGAACAGATTCAACTTGTGCGCGTTGGTGCGGATGTTCAATTCGGATACGGGCAAAAGTTTTTCGACGCATATTTTCACGTGGGCGATTGAAGTTTTCGAGGAATTGGGCTTGATGACGATTGACCGCGACAAAAAAACTTTTCAAATACTGCGCCCGAAAAACAAATTGGATTTACGAAATTCGCGAACGTTTCGGCTGGGCAGTGATCAAAAAAAATTTTCACCGCCCGCAACGGGAGCAAAAATTATTCCGTTGACTGCGGCGGCTGCGAAATTTAGGTTCGCCAAATAATTCACCGAGTTAAAACCGTGCGGATTGTCCGTGCGGTTTTTTTGTGTGCTTACAGTGACGTTAATCACTTTTATCGAAAAAATTTTCTGATAAAATTCCTGCATAAAATCTTTTACAAAGGAGTTTTCGACGTGAACACGGAATTTGTTGAGACAAAAGTCACACGCTACAACGCGGCAAAAAATATTTTCGTTCCCGACACGAAATTTACTTCCGTCGAAAATTGTTTTGAGTTGCGATTGAACGGGCAACACTTCAGGAAAATTTTTTGTTCGCCGAATTGCCTTGACGACTTGGCGATTGGAATTCTTGCGCAGGCGGAAAAAATTTTTTCAATCGACGACGTGATTCGTTTGGACGTTGACGCGGAAAATTTTTTGATTGACGTTGAGACCGCTCCCGCCGAAAAAATTTCTGCGGGCGAAAAATTTCATGACGATTTATATTTCAACGCGAAAAATATTTTGGCGTGTGCGGATAAACTTTTGGGCGAACTTTCAACCACTCACGCGAAGACAAACGGCGTGCACAGCGGACTACTCTTCGACGGCGAAAAAATTTTGCTCGTGCGCGAAGACATCGGGCGGCATAACGTCTTCGACAAAATTCACGGCGCGGCACTTCGCGAAAAAATTTTTCTCAGCGACAAAGTTTTAATCTTCAGCGGGCGTTGTTCGTCCGAAATGATGCTGAAACTTTGTCGCATGAAAATTCCCGTCGTCGCCGCAAAATCCGTGCCCACGACTTATTCAATCGAACTTGCCCGAAAACTCGGCATCACACTCGCGGCGCGCATGGCTGCGGGTTCTTTTTGCATTTATACAAATTCAAAGCGTATTGTGTTGTAGGAACTGGTTGTTAGGAACAAGGAACTAGTTTACTAATCCCTACTAGTCCCTAGTCCCTAAATAAGGAGGGATGACTTATGGATTTCAGCAGGCGAACATTTCTGAAGGCAACGGGACTCGGCAGCCTCGGACTTGCGCTGAGCGGTCTCGGCTTCGACCTGCCGAAAGTTCGTGCGGCGGCAAAAACTTTCAAACTCGCGGGCGCACGAGAATTCACTTCGGTTTGTCACTTCTGCGCGTGCGGTTGCGGCGTCATCGGCTACGTCAAAGACGGCAAACTTGTCCAGCTCGAAGGCGCGGACGATTGTCCCGTCAATTTCGGCGGACTTTGCTCGAAAGGTCTCGGCTACGCGCACATTCCCAATTCAAAAGAGCGTGCGACCAAACCGATGTACCGCGCTCCGAATTCCAAACAGTGGCAGGAAATTTCTTGGGACGAAGCCATTGAGCGGGCGGCTCACGCACTCAAGAAAGCTCGCGACGAAAATTGGATTGACACCGAAACGATTAACGGCGAATCCGTCAAAGTTCAGCGCACGGACGCAATCGGCTTAATCGGCGGCTCGCAAGTCAACAACGAGGAATGTTACCAGCTCGTCAAAATGTTCCGCTCAATGGGCGCAATGTCGCTCGACAATCAAACTCGCGTTTGTCACGCGAACACCCCGCCGGCAATGAGTGCGGCTTTCGGGCGCGGCGCAATGACAAATCCCTGGTACGACTTGAAAAACACGAAACTTGCGTGGATTGAAGGATCGAACCTCGCCGAATGTCATCCGATGGGCTTGAAAAATTTGATGAAGGCGAAAAAGAACGGTCTCAAGATTATGCATGTCGACGTTAGATTTACGCGCACATCAAAAATTGCCGACTACTTTATTCAAATTCGTCCCGGCACCGATATTGCGTTCCTCGGCGCGATAATCAATTACGTCATCCAAAATCGCAGGTACGACGAAAAATATCTGCGCTTGCACACCAACGCGGACTTTTTGATTAATCCGAATTTCAGTTTCGACGACGGAATTTTCAGCGGCTACGACGAAAAGAAACGCAAATACGATATGACGACGTGGCAATATCAAGTTGACGGCGCGGGCAAGCCCCTGCGTTCGGCGGATATGTTCGGGCCGCAAACCGTCATGAGCATTTTGAAAAAACATTACGAACGCTACACCTTTGAAGTTGTCTCGTCGATAACGGGCGCGAGCGTCGCCGATATTAAATTCGCGGCGGAACTTTATTCAAGCGTGAAACCTGCGGTTTTCATGTACGCGCTCGGAATGACGCAACACACAATCGGCGTCGAAAATATTCGTTGCTTCACGGTGCTCCAACTTCTGCGCGGAAATATCGGCGTGCCCGGCGGCGGCATTGACGCAATGCGCGGACAACCCAACGTTCAGGCTTCGACCGACTACGGCATCATGTTTCAATATTTCCCCGGCTATCTTCCGTGGCCGACGGAAAAAACCAACACGCTCGCGAAGTGGACGCAAAACAGCGGAACTTTCCGCGCAAAATTTTTGATTAACCTGCTCAAGGCTTGGTTCGGCGACGCGGCGACGAAGGAAAACGATTATTGCTTCGGACTTTTGCCGATTCGCAACACCACGCAGAACGATTCGATTTATGTTCAGTTTGAAAAAGCCATTGAAGGCAAGATGAAATGCATTTACTTCGCGGGACAAAATCCGATGGTCTCCAATCCGAATTTGGGCAATGTTCATCGCGGCTTGCGCAGTTTGGACAGCGTCATTGTTCAAGATTTGTATTTGAACGAGACGGCTTGTTTCTGGGAACGCCCCGACAATCCCGAAGGCTCGACCGAAGGTTACAAGCCCGAAGAAATTAAAACCGAAGTAATTTTCCTGCCCGCGTGTTCGTATCTTGAGCGCGAAGGCACAATGACGAATTCAATGCGCATGATTCAATGGCGAATGAAAGGCCCCGACCCGCTCGGCGACTCGAAGCCCGATTATTTGATTTTGGACATGCTGTGGAAAAAAATTCGCGAACTCTACGCCGACTCGAACGAGCCGAAAGACCGTCCGATTAAACTTTTGACGTGGAATTATCCGCAAGACCACATGGTTGAACACATCATGCGCGAAGTCAACGGCTATAATCTTTCGACGGGAAAACTTTTGAACGGTATCGGCGAAATCAAAGACGACGGCACCACGAATTCCGGCATGTGGATT
>CAMUZL010000039.1 GCA_947165185.1 uncultured Selenomonadales bacterium | reverse complement strand
GAGTTTTTCATCTGTTGCACTTAGATTGTACATTCGAGCAAGCAAAGAAAAAGTAGATTCAACAAATTTAAATTCCTTCGACAAACATGAACGCCAATTCCTTGAGCCGCAACCGCTGCTTGAACAGCCACGTCATCAACATTCTTTCGGCGAAAAACGCAACCAATCTGCGCGGCGTAAACGAAAATTTATCAAGCGGCACAATCTGCAAAGTTTCTTTCGTCACGTCAAGCAGGAACGCAAACAGCCACTTGCAATAGGCGTCCAAAATTTCGCGGCGCGTGATAAACAAATGACATTTGTAAATCGCTTTGGAATTCATGACGAAATCAAACGCTTCCAGATAATCGGGGTGCACGCGGAGCAAATGCTTGCGGAAAATTGCCTCGCCGATTTTTTCGAGTCGCTTGCCGCAATCGTGCTCAATAAATTCGCGCTGAGTCATCACGCCGTAAAACAGCCGCGAAACAATCATGTCGTGCGTCTCCAAAATTTTCAGCGCGTCGTCTTTGGATAAAATTTTTTCGCGGGAAAATTTATCGTCGCCCAATGTGAAAAATCTGCGGTAATGACACAGCCCGACAATCGAGTCCGAAGAATTTTTCCACATCCAATAAAGCGCGGTCAGTTCGTTCAGGTAAACATTCAAATCGCTGATATTGTCGCCCGTGTCGTCGCCCGTGTAGCCGGTATCTTCGTTGACGGCGTGCCCCGCCTGAAGAATTTCGTAACCTTCGGGCGGCGCGTCGAGTTTGATATTTTTGTACGTGACGACAAACGTGCGAAAACTTTCGGGCGGTCTTTTACGCTTGAGATAAAATAAATCGCCCGTCGACATCCGAAAACCTCTGGCCTCGGCAAAATCTGTTGCGCGATTGAACAGGTGATTTTTTAATTCGCCGTCCGTGCGCCCGAACGTGAAGACCGTATCCGAAAAATTTTCCGTCAACGAAAACGCGGCGTCAAAATCATTCGGCGAAAGTTCCGGCAAAAGTACGGCGTCATATTTTTTCAGCCCGACTTCGGCAAGATTTTTATAGACTCGGCGATAAACGTTTTCGGCAATCGGCGGCAAATTTTTTTCCGTGACGCAATCAATTTCGATTGATTCGTTGCCGGGCTTGGTGAAAACTTTCGCCGTCGCAAAAAAGCCGTCAACGTCAAGCAAAGTTTTAACGGAAAAATTTTTCAGCCATTCCAACATGCGCAATCCGATATTCGCGTCGTAAAAAAATTCGCGGGGCAAAAGATTAAACTGCTCAACCGTGACGGCTTTGGGCGAAACAAGCCCATAGTGCTCCACGGCAATGCGATGATAATCGATAAACAATTCCCGCGTCGCGAAAACCAAATAATCAACCTCGCCGCCGAGCAAAAAATTTTTCAGCGCGTCGAAGTCTTGAAGTTCGTCGTTGAAAAAAACTTTTTTATCTTTGGTGACGTTGAATGGTTGCCCGTCGACTTCGCCCGAAATTTTTAAGTGCCCGATGATTTTGTATGGGCGATTATCGACACGCGCCAGAAATTCCGACTCGTCGCCGCAAAGCAAAATTCGCGGGATATAATTTTCGTACTGCATAAAATTCCTCCGTTCAAAAAAAGCGGTCGCGAACATTCCGCAACCGCTAAAAGATTTTTGTTCGCCGAATTACATTTCACGCAGCGGAGTTTTCTTGCCGTAAAGAAGCATGTCGAAAACGTCGTAATAGATGAAATATCCGAAACTGAATCTGTCGACTCTGGTTTTGAAATCTTTCGCGCCTTTGTCAAATTCGGGATTGATATACCACGCCGAATCCAAATCAGACTTGAACGGCACGAAACAAATTTTTTTGCCGTAGGGCAACGCGTCAAACTCCCGCAAAATTTTTTCGTCCTCGGTAAGCATAACCGCGATTAAATTGTACCAGTTGATTCGCGTCTTGCGCTCAAGCCACTTGGAAATTGCCTCGTCCTTGTCGGGATAATGCAACATGTGCAAGGAAATGTTGCCGAGCGACAAAAGCGGATAACTGTTGGGAGCTTCGGGTAAAAGTTTCGTCCATTTTTCAAAAGTCGGTTCCGCTTCAATATAAATTCGCGGCGCACGCAGGAACTTGATAAAATCTTCTTCACT
Source organism: uncultured Selenomonadales bacterium (assembly GCA_947165185.1). GTDB lineage: Bacteria > Bacillota > Negativicutes > Selenomonadales > Selenomonadaceae > Quinella. The sequence continues at coordinate 11,151 of CAMUZL010000039.1, read as the reverse complement.
CGTAAAAAGATTTACGAACGGCGAACGAAACGGCAAGCCCAATGAATAACTGATGTTGCCGCCGAAACAATTTCGTGCAAAAATCGACAGGCACGACCGTTGAAGCTTGCGATATTTTTCAAGCGTGAAACCGGGAATGCAGACAATCCAATCGCCCAAAAGTTTTTCTTCGGGCAAGTTCAATTGGCGGGCGATTTTCGTCACTTTACCCATGCCGATTTTGGTTGCGCCGACGGCAAGCAAAAGATCGTAATCAATATCAGGGCTGCATGTAGAAATTTCCGAGCCCGTCACAGAACCGACAAGTTCAATTCCGTTTTGCTGACGATCCAAAGTTTCCAGCGCAGTCTTAAGAAAATTTGTGTTATCCGATACAAACCACAGCAAAACTTTTTTCATGATGTGACCTCAAATTTTTTCGACCGACAAAGAAATTTTTTCGGCAACTTGAAGTTGCATCCAATTTGTTTCGCGTCAAAAATTTTCATGTTCAGACCTTTTCGACCGCCAAAGAAATTTCTTCGGCAACTTGAAGTTGCATCCAATTTGTTTCGCGTCAAAAATTTTCATGTTCAGACCTTTTCGACCGCCAAAGAAATTTCTTCGCCGTTGATGTCCCAATTTTTCGCGTTGGGGTGCGACAAGAAAACCATTTCGTCGGCAAGCGTGACAGCCATAATTTCTTGCGCGTTGCCCGTCATCACTTCGGCAAGTTTTTCACTTTCGGACGCGAAAATTTTTATTCTGTCGGTGACCTCAAAATTACTTTCACGGCGCATGACTTGAATCTTGCTGATAATTTCGCGGACGTAACCTTCTTCGACGAGTTCGGGTGTCAACGTCGTGTCAAGCGCGATTGAAAATTCGCCGTCGCTTTGGCAGTTGAAACATTCGGTCTGGGTGATTGTGACTTCGACATCTTCCGCCGTCAAAACAACTTCGCCGTCCGCAAGCTCAAGTTTAAATTCGCCGGTCTTATCGAGTTCGGTTTTCGCGGCAAGCCCGTCAACTTTTTCAAGCGCGGCTTTGACGGCTCCCATTTGCTTGCCGACTTTTTTGCCGAGCACGCGGAAATTCGGCTTGAGATTGTAGCGGATAAATTCGCTCATGTCGTCGCGGAATTCGACGCGCTTAACGTTCAGTTCGTCTTCGATAATTTCCACGAAAAATTTCGGCAGAACCTGCGCGGCATTGACGAACATATTCGCGACGGGCTGACGATTTTTGATATTGGCGGCATTGCGGGCGGCGCGACCGAGCACGACAAGTTTCAACACGGCGTCCATGTTGCGCTCAAGTTCGGCGTCGATAAATTTTTCGTCGGCTTGCGGATAATCGCACAGGTGAACGCTTTCGGGCGCGGCCTTGTCGATTGAGCAAACCAAGTTGCGATAAATATTTTCCGTGATAAACGGCACGAGCGGCGCGGCGGCTTTTGCCAACGTTACGAGCGCGGTGTAAAGCGTCATGTAAGCGTTGATTTTGTCTTGCTCCATGCCCTTCGCCCAAAAACGCGCACGAGAGCGGCGAACGTACCAATTCGACAGTTCGTCAACGAAATCTTGCAACGCCCGCGCAGATTCGGGAACTTTGTAATTCGTCAACGCGTCGTCGACGGTCTTAACCATCGTGTTCAGCCGCGACAAAAGCCATTTGTCCATGACGGAAAGTTTTTCGTAGTCGAGCGTGTATTTCGTCGCGTCGAAATCGTCAATGTTCGCGTACAGCACGAAAAAGGCGTAAGTGTTCCACAGCGTGCCCAAAAATTTTCGTTGCCCTTCGACAACCGCGTCGTCGTGAAAACGATTCGGCAACCACGGCGCGGAGTTTTCGTAAAAATACCAGCGAATTGCGTCGGCACCGTGCTTGTGCAGAGTTTCCATCGGCGCAACGGCGTTGCCCTTCGACTTCGACATTTTTTGTCCGTCTTTGTCCAAAACGAGTCCGAGCACGATACAATTTTTAAAAGGCGTGTCGTCGAAAATCAGCGTGGAAATTGCCATCAACGAATAAAACCAACCGCGTGTTTGGTCGACGGCTTCGCTGATGAAATCTGCGGGGAAATGTTCCTCAAAAATATTTTTGTTCTCGAACGGGTAATGCCACTGCGCAAAAGGCATCGCGCCCGAATCAAACCAGCAGTCAATAACTTCCGGCACGCGGTGCATTTCGCCGCCGCATTTCGGGCACGGGAAAGTTACCGCGTCGATATACGGGCGGTGCAATTCAATATCGTCGGGACAATTTTTCGACAGCGATTTTAATTCTTCGATTGAGCCGATTGAATGTTGGTGCCCGCATTTGCATTCCCAAATGTTGAGCGGCGTGCCCCAATATCTGTTGCGGGAAATGCCCCAGTCCTGCACGTGTTCAAGCCAATCGCCGAAACGTCCTTTGCCGATTGTCGGGGGAATCCAGTTGACTTTCGCGTTGTTTTTCAGCAAATCATCTTTGACGGCGGTCATCTTGATAAACCACGATTCGCGGGCGTAATAAATCAACGGCGTGTCGCAACGCCAGCAATGCGGGTAACTGTGCTCAAACGGCGGAGCTTTAAAAAGTTTGCCGGATTCTTTCAAGTCGCGCAGAATCAGCGGGTCGGCGTCCTTGACGAAAGTTCCCGCCCATTTCGTTTCGGAAGTCATGTTGCCCTTACCGTCGACGAACTGCACGAACGGAATATCATATTTGCGGCAGACGCGGTTGTCGTCTTCGCCGAACGCGGGCGCACAGTGAACGATACCCGTGCCGTCCTCGGTCGTGACATAATCGTCGCAGGTGACGTAATGCGCTTGCTTGCCGGAACGCGCAACAATTTCGTCCGCGAACGGATACAGCGGCTCATATTTTTTATATTCAAGTTCGGAGCCTTTGAACGTCGCCAAAATTTTTCGTTCGCCTTCGACGCCGTCAAAAGTTTTTTCGACCAAAGCTTGAGCCAAAATATATTTCGTGTCGCCGACTTGAATTTTCACGTAATCGACTTTCGCGTTGACGCACAAGCACAAGTTCGACGGCAAAGTCCACGGCGTTGTTGTCCACGCAAGAAAATAAGCGTCGTCGTCCGCAACTTTGAATTTGACGACCGCCGAACGTTCTTTAACGTCTTTGTAGCCGAGCGCGACTTCGTGACTTGAAAGCGGCGTGCCGCAACGCGGGCAATACGGAACGACTTTGTGACCTTTGTAGAGCAAGCCTTTATCCCAAATTTGCTTGAGTGCCCACCACTCCGACTCGATGTAATAATTTTCGTAAGTGATGTAGGGATTGTCCATGTCCGCCCAAAAGCCGACGACGCCGGAAAATTCTTCCCACATGGTTTTATATTTCCAGACGGATTCGCGACATTTTTTGATGAACGGTTCCATGCCGTAAGCTTCGATTTGTTCTTTGCCGTTGATGCCGATGAGCTTTTCGACTTCCAACTCGACGGGCAGGCCGTGCGTGTCCCAGCCGGCTTTGCGCAAAACTTTTTGCCCCTTCATTGAGTGATAGCGCGGGAACAAATCTTTGATGACGCGTGTCAAAACGTGCCCGATGTGCGGCTGACCGTTTGCAGTCGGCGGGCCGTCGTAAAACGTATAATCTTCGCAACCTTCGCGATTGTCGATTGCCTTTTGAGCGATGTTGTTTTCCGCCCAAAAAGTTTCGACTTCCTTTTCGCGGCTTGCGAAATTTAAATTGGTGTCTACCTTGCGATATAACAAAATTCTTGCCTCCTCGTGTGGAGCTTTGAGCTTTGAGCTTTAAGCTTTAAGGAAAAATTTTCTCCTCTTAAAGCTCAAAGCTTACAGCTTAAAGCTGAAAACTGTAACGCGGCGATTGTAATTCATTTGAGCAAGTTTATCAAGCGCGGGAAATTTTCAAGCACGCAAGATGAATTTGTCGATGACTTCGGCAACGGCAGATTCGTCGTTCGTCGCCCGAGTGATGTAGTCGCAATCTTTTTTTATGCCGTCAACGCAATTCGCAACGCCGACGCCCAAACCCGCCGCACGAATCATGCTTAAATCGTTGAAGTTGTCACCGATGGCGATTGTCTCTTCGCGGTTGACGCCGAGCATTTCGGCAAGTTTCAAAAGTCCCGCGCCTTTGTCGACGCCCGCCGGGGAAAATTCGATGTAACGGTTGCTTGAAAAACTCACCGTCAAATTTTCGGACACGTCCGCAAGTTCGCGCTCCATTTGCCACAGATAATTTTGATCGGGATTGAAGAACAAAATTTTGACAATCTTATCGCCGCGCAGAAATTCCATGTCCCAATCGCCGCACGCAACAAAATCAATTCGCCGCTCCAAATAAGATTTTTCGTTGTCGGTGATTCCGAAAATGTAAACGTTGTCGAGCGTGTAAATGTGCGCGCCCAAGTTGAAAGACTTGCCGCGCTTGAAAATTTTTTCGACGGTCTCAAACGGCATTTCGACGCAATGAAGCAGGCGATTGCCGTTGTTTTCGGTTATCGTCGCGCCGTTGAAGGAAATGACATATTCGTCAGGCAGGTCGATTAATCCGAGTTCGGTGAGCGTGCCGGAAACGGACGGGAAGCCGCGCCCCGTCGACACGACGAATTTCACGCCTTGAGCACGCGCCGCACGAATCGCCGAAATATTTTCCGCGGAAACTTTTCGCTCCTCCGTTGTCAAAAGTGTTTCGTCCAAATCGCAAGCAATGATTTTGTACACAGTTCATTCCTCCGAAAAATTTTTGTGTCGCCGAAAATTTCATGCGCGAAGAATTTCAACGCCACGCCTCTCGAAAAGTTTTGCCGCGTTGAAAAATTTTGTCGCCGAAGATTTTATATCACGCGTCGTGCTTTGTCGACGTTATCACAAAAAAATTCCCGCCGAAGTGACGGGAACGAAATCGGATTTTACCATTTGAGCGTTATTTTTTTACGAGTTTGGAACCGCTGATTTTGTAATTGGTACCGTTGATGTTGAAGGTCGTCGAGCTGCTTACGTCGTCGAAGACAATCGTTCCGCCGCCTTTAACGGACAACGTCAAATCATTGTTCGAGAACGCAGCCTTTGAGAATCCGACTTTCGAGCCTTTCGAGTCAAGAATTTGCAACATGTCGCCGTTCGAGTAATCGAAAATTGTATCGGTTCCCGTGTTCGCGGTGTAGACGAAAGTGTCATTGCCGTCGCCGCCGAAGAGTGAATCGTCGCCCGCGCCGCCCCAGAGTGAATCATTGCCTGCGCCGCCGTTGAGCGAATCATTGCCCGCGTCACCGTAGAGTGAGTCGTTGCCGCCGTTGCCGAACAAAATATCGGCACCCGCGCCGCCGTAAAGCGTATCGTTTTTCGCACCGCCGAGAATCGAATTGTCATAAGCGTTGCCGGTTATCATGACGGTAACTTTCGCGCTTGAGGCGTCGGCGTTCGCGTAATCCGAACCGAGCGTCACGGGAGTGGATTTTGTAACTTTGAGCGTCTTGCCGTAAATGTTGGAAGTTTCTTTGTCGTCCTTGTCAATGAGCGTGATATTTTTGCCCATGCCGCCCGCAATCGTGATTGAGCCGCCGCTTGTCGTTAAGATCACGTCTTTATTTTTGACTTCGGACTTGGAAACTTTGTTGCCGGCAATTTTAAGTTTGTCGCCCGCCGCATAGTCGGTTATCAAAAGTTTGCCGCCTTCGTAGAAGAAACTGTCCTTGCCCGCGCCGCCCGTCAGCGTGTTGTTGCCCGTGCCGGAGTAGAGCGTATCTTTGCCTGCGCCGCCGCTCAAGCTGTCGTTGCCCGAACCGCCGGAAAGAATATCATTGCCTGCGCCGCCGTCGATTGTATCGTTGCCCGCGCCGCCCGCAAGATAATCCGCGCCCGTGCCGCCGATCATCGTGTTGTCATTTTTGTTGCCGAAAATCTCAATGGCTTTCTTTAATGCGGAAGCGTCGACTTTTTTGATGCTTGAGTCGTAATCGCTCAGATTAAGCTTGTTGCCTTTGAATTTTGTGGAAACCGTCATTGTTGTGTCTTTGACCGTGACGCCCGTCGGGAGGGTCTTTTGTGTCGTTGTTATGGCAGCTGCCGCCGCACTTGAATCGGTTACAGTCGCGCCTTCTTTGGCAAGCCAACGCAGGAACATGTAACCCGCCGCGTAAACGGGACCGTCACCCGTGCCGGACGACAATTTTAAGTTGTTTTTCAAGTACACGTAATCGCTTGCCAAATTTTCAATGTCCCAAGTGCGGAAGTCGTCGATACCGTGAATCAATTCCGCCGTGCCCTCGGTAATGAACTGCGGCAAACTGCCAAAGTTTTTGAGCTTGCTCATCATTACGGCATGTACGCTTTCATGAGTAAATGTCCTGTCAAGATAACCTTGCCCGTTGGGGCTGATACCGTCGTAGTCGTTTGACTTGAAGTTGTTGTAGTAGTGCAAGTTCACGACAATTTCAAGAGCATTATTGGCTACTGTGGTGTAAGCCAAATAATCGACATCTTCGTCGGCGAATTTCAGGCTGAGGTCTGTGTATTTGACGTTGGAGTCGTTGAAAGTGTAACCGTAAGACTCGTCGATAAGGTCAAGTGCATCCGACATCCACCACGTATAAACGCAATCCATAACGTGTTGTTTATCGCTTGTTACGTTGCCGACGTTATTGTACCAAACAGTCAAGCCGGAAAATGCCTTGTCGTACCAAACCTCGAAACCGCCGTATTTGCTGCGATCCAAGCTGCTCTTTTTGCCGCTTTCGGGAATGACGGATTTTGCGGTTTTGGTTGTCGAGCCGCCCGCGTCCGAGCCGCTTATCGCGCCGGTGTCGTCATTACCGATGATTATGCCGCAGTAGTTTTTCAAAAATGCGTTGCCGCTTGTGGAGTATTTGCAATCATTGACCATGGCGGTGGTTGCTTCGTCGATTGTTTTGTACTTGCCGTTGGTTGCAACATTGACGGCTTTGTCGAGTGCGGTTTTGGCTGAGGAAGAATTGTATTCGTCCAGCGTCTTCATAAACGTTTTGATAACATCTTGTTGCGTGATGATTTTTTCCTTACCAATCGTGATCGACTTGCCGTTAATGGTCATTGTCCCCAAGTTGGCCGCGTCTTTGAAGGTGAGTTTGCCTTTGCCGACCGTGACGATTATATCGTTACCGCTTTTCTTTGGATTTGTGTAAGTGCCGTTGATTGAAAGAGTATCCGTGGAGTTAAAGCCCCAAATGGTGTCATTGCCGTCGCCGTTTGCGTAATAGACGGTACTGTTTGCCGCCGAGCCTAGACTGATTTTGTCGTTGCCCGTGCCGCTGTTCAGCAAGTGACCAATTCCGCCTTGAACCGCAAGCGTATCGTCACCCGCTCCGCCGAAGATTGAGTTATGGGAATAGTTTGTAATGCTGATTACATCATTGCCGCCGTCGCCGTAAAGTTTCGCTTTGTAATGATTTCCACTAATGGTATCATCGTCTGCGCCGCCGTAAATGGTGCCGTAGTTATGGTGACCGTTGATTGAGTCGCGCCCCGCGCCGCCGCTCACGGAAAGATAATTACCGAACGCAGTAACCGTATCTGCGCCGTCGCCCGCGTCAACGGTAACTTTGTTGGATTCGAGCGTAGTCCGATAGTACAAGGTTATCGCATCGTTGCCGCCGTTCGCCGCGATTGTAACATTGGCACCGCTGTTGGTTATGGTGTCGTTGCCCGTACCGGTTGTCAACAGAGTATTGCTCGCGCTGTTGTTGATAACTACGGGTTTTGAAGGAATTTCTGTCCCCAACAAGGTGAAGCCTGTGCCGCTTGCGCCTTTAAGTGTGGTTTTTCCTTCGCCGACGGTGACGACAATATCCGAGCCGCTCTCAACCGACGAGTAATAACCCGTACCGTCGCCGATTTGAAGCGTGTCGGTTGCTTTTATTCCGGTTATCAAGTCGTTGCCGTCGCCTTCGTTGTAGACAATCAAATTTTTTGAAGCCGCTGAAGTCAAGGTGATGGTATCGTTGCCCGCACCCGCGTTAATGGTAACGTTTGAGTCGGCATTATGAATAGAATCGTTGCCCGCGCCGGCGTTGATTTTAACGTTTGAGCCGTTATGACTGTAAACTGTGTCATTGCCCGCACCTGCGTTAATGGTAACATTTGAGCCGTCATTGTGAACGGAATCGGCATCCGCACCCGCGTTGATTTTAACGTTTGAACCGTAATTTGTGACGGTGTCTTTTCCCGCGCCGCCGTCGATTGTAACGTTAGCTCCACTGTTCCAAATGGTGTCGTTGCCCGCGCCGCCCGACATTGAGACGCTTGCTCCCGCCGAAATCGAATCGACTGAGCTCCAATTCCATAGCGTATCGTCTCCTGCGCCGCCCGACATTGTAACTTTGGAAGCACCGTTGTTGGAAATCAAATCGTTGTCTGCGCCGCCGTCGATTAAAGCACTGACGCCATAATTTGTGACGGTATCTTTTCCCGTACCACCGTCGATTGAAGCATTGACGCCATAATTTGAGATGGAGTCGTTACCCGCGCCGCCGAACATTGTAACGTTTGCACCGCCACCATAATTTTGGATGGTATCGTTACCCGCGTTGCCATTAACAGAAATATTGTTGGCAAGGTAACTGTTGAAATAATCGTCGCCTGCACCTGCGTCAGCTATCAAATTATTTCCCATGTAGTTGTGCAGAGAATCCTTGCCGTCTTCGCCGTACATTCGGACATTGTTGCCGGAATTGTTGAAAACATAATCGTTTCCGCCGCCGGCATAAACAGTGACGTTGTTGCCGCTGGTCGTAATGCTGTCGTCGGAAACGTAACCGCCAACCACGGCGTTGTTACCGCTGTGTGTAATGACGGCAAAGCGCTGGAGATCAAATCGCACACTCATAATATTTCCCCCCCTTTGAATAAAATGCAAAATGAACAAAAATTTTTCACGCATTTTATCATATCGGTCAGATATTCATCAATACTTTTACGAAAAACTTTTTTTGCCGACTTGACGAGAGTTAAAAAATTTTTTCTGGCATCGTAACATTTTGACGAGCAAGAAAAAATTCCCGGCAACGACGAGTGCAAGCCGGCGCGCATGAGGTGTTGCATTCGGTTTGTTTAGACATTCGCAACTTCGGCATCATCACAAAAAAAATTCCCGCCGACAACAATCAACGGGATAAAATTTGTAAATGCGCTTGATTTTGCAGATGTGAGCGTCGTCAACGATAAATTTCATGTCAATCTTCTGTTATGCCGTAATTTCGATTTGATTGCCTTCGAGGTCGACGATGCAACTTTCGTAATAGCCGTCGCCGGTCGTGCGCGGTTCGCTTGTAACTTTGTAACCGTCCGCCCGAAATTTTTCGGTGAGCGCGTCGACATTTTCTTTGCCGCCGACACTGAACGCCAAATGAATAAAGCCCGTGCGCGTTGAAAATTTTTCAGCGTCAACCGTGTCATCCTTGCTCATAATCTCCAAACGCGCTTCGCCCGCGAACGTCAAGAAATACGAGCGAAATTTTTTCTGCGGATTGTGATAGCCGTCGTTGGCTTTTGCGTTGAAATATTTGACGAAAAAATTTTTCGCCCGCTCCAAGTCGTTCACGTACATTGCAATATGTTCGATTTTCATTTCAATCGCTCCTTATGAAGTTTATTTCGTGCAGTCAATAATATCACGACGCGTTGAAAAATGCACTGTTGCCCGCCGCGCAGTCGCGTCTTTCTTTGACGAACGCGAATCGGTGAGCGTGAGGTTTCTCTCGCGCCAAAAGAAAATTAATTAACAATGCAACGTCAATTAACAAAAAATCGCCCCGAAAAATCTGCGTCTGTATCGCAAAAATTTTCAGCAAATTTACATGCGCCAAAAAATTTTTTTCTGAAATTTTTGGCAGGAAAAACCAAAGCCGCGTAGAAACTTAACTTCAATGAAGTGACCGACCGTTGCTTCGGAAGTTTGGAAGTATTGGCGGATTTTATTTCGTTCAGGGGGGATTATTCTATGAGAAAGACAGAGTGCTTGGCAATGATACTGGCCGGCGGGCAGGGCAGCCGCCTGAAGGCCTTGACGAAAACCGTTGCGAAGCCGGCAGTACCGTTCGGCGGAAAGTATCGCATCATCGACTTCCCGCTCTCAAATTGCGCAAACTCGGGCATCGAGAAAGTTGGCGTGCTCACTCAGTATAAGCCGCTCGAATTGCACAACTACCTCGGAAGCGGCAGCTCCTGGGATCTCGACCGCACGGGCGGCGGCGTGTTCATTCTTCCTCCGTATGCTCGCGAAAAGGGCGCAGACTGGTATCGCGGCACGGCGGACGCGATTTATCAAAATCTCAACTTCATCGACTTGGCAGACCCCGACTACGTTTTGATTCTTTCGGGCGACCACATTTACACGATGAATTATCACTGGATGCTTAAAGCTCACAAAGCGAACAATGCTGACGTGACAATCGGCGTCTTTGAAGTTCCGTGGGAAGAGGCTCCGCGCTTCGGCATCATGGTCACCGACCCCGAAACAGGTCGCATTACCCAATTCCAAGAAAAACCGAAAGAACCCAAATCAAATCTCGCCTCAATGGGCATTTACATTTTCTCGAAACCGTTCCTCAAAAAGTACCTCGAAGAAGACGGCGTCAAAGAAGACTCCACGCACGATTTCGGCAACGACCTGATTCCGAAAATGTTGGCGGACGGCGCACGCATGTTCTCCTACGCGTTCGACGGCTACTGGAAAGATGTCGGCACGATTGAAAGCTTGTGGCAAGCGAACATGGATCTTTTGCAAGATCAGCCGCCGTTCGACCTCAAAGGCGACCAAAAAGTTTTCTCGTCCAATCCGTCAATGCCGCCGCACTATGTCGGCCCCGAAGCGTCCGTTAAAAAATCCATGATTAACGAAGGCGCGAAGATTGAAGGCGAAGTCGACAAATGCGTCATCTTCCAAGGCGTTCGCGTCGGCAAAGGCGCCAAAGTCACCAACTCGGTTATCCTTCCGTCGGCGGTTATCGAAGACGGCGCAGTTGTTGACTACGCGATTGTCGCTCAAGATGTCGTCATCAAAGCGGGCGCGAAAGTCATCGGCAAAGAGGGCGAAATTGCCGTCATTCCCGAAGGCTCCGTCGTCGAACCGTGATTCGGATTGTGAAATCGTCTGCACTTTCAGGAGGTGCTTTGAATTGAAACAAGTAGTGGGGATTATAAATCTTCAGGAAGACAA
>CAMUZL010000038.1 GCA_947165185.1 uncultured Selenomonadales bacterium | reverse complement strand
TTTCCCGTTGACGAAATAAAAACTTTATCGCCGCTGGTTTTGGCGCACGTCGGCGACGCCTATTTTCATCTGTTCGTGCGAACGCGTCTGTTGCAAATCACGCACAACATTACGAAACTTCACGACTTAAGTGCGCAAATCGTTTCGGCAACCGCGCAGGCGAAAATTTATCGCGAACTGGAAACTTTTTTGTCGGACGACGAACGCGACATTTTTCGACGGGGACGCAACGCAAAATCGCACGCGCCGCGAAAAGCCACCGTCGCCGAATATCACGCAAGCACCGGCTTTGAAGCTCTGCTCGGCGAATTGTTTCTGCGCCAAAATTTTACGCGCCTCGACGAAATTTGCGAACAGGCATTTGATTTCGCACTAAAGGAGTTGCCGACATGAAAAAATTTTTTATCGCCGCACTGCTGATAATTTTTGCCAACTGTGCCTGCGCCGAAGAAAATCCCGCAAACGACGAAGGCGGCGCGGCAAGTGCTCCCGCGAACATTAATCACGTTGATTCAATTTATTTCACGCAAACAAATTTTTACGAGCTGACTTCCGCAAACGGGCGAATTGTTTTGACGCACTACCCGCCCGCCCTGCAAACGACCGAATACAGTTGCGGCCCCGTCGCCGCGTTGACTGTCCTGCATTGGTTCGGGAATTTCGATTTCGACGAAATGTCGCTGGTTCGCGAAATGAAAACCGATACGCACAACGGCACGAGTCGCAGCAAGATGGAAAAATTTTTCCGCGAAATCGGCTGGGAAGTCCACAACAATTCCGACACGCCGCACTTTGACGACATTGCGGACTTTCAAAAATTCGTCCTGAAAAATCTTTCCGAAGGCACGCCGATCATGGTTGAGAACGTCGAATACGGCGGGCATTGGCGCGTTATCGTCGGCTGTGACACGTTGGGCACCGAAAATCTTTATGACGACGTGTTGATTTTCGCTGACTCTTACGACACGAGCGATCACAAAAGTGACGGCTTTACCGTCGGCAGTCTCGACAGATTTTTTTCGATGTGGTTTGATTATAATATTCTTCCCGAAAACGAACGCGAACAACCGTGGCTCACCGCACGCCCGCTGAAGAAATAATCGAACATTTGAACGTGCCGCAACGTTGTGATAAAAATTTTTGGAGGTTTATTTGTGGACGACAATTTAATTTTCGGGCGGCCGCTTTAAAAGCGGCGGAACAGTTGGTGCTACCCGTGACGTTGAAAAAATTTTTATTCGTTACCGCAACGTTGTGATAAAAATTTTTGGAGGTTTATTTGTGGACGACAATTTAATTTTCGGGCGAAACGCCGTCACCGAACTTTTGAAGTCCGGCCACAGCGTCAACAAAATTTTTTTCGCCGAAGGAAAACTCGACGGCTCCGCACAAAAAATTTTCGCGCTTGCAAGGAATGCGGGCATTGTTGTAGAATTCCTAAGCCGTGAAAAACTCGACAAGCTCTGCGACGGGCGTCATCAAGGCGTTGCGGCACTTGCGGCGGCGGCGGATTATTCAACCGTCGAAGAAATTTTGGCTCTTGCCGAAAGTCGAAATGAACCGCCGTTTTTGATTCTGCTTGACGAATTGGAAGACCCGCAAAATTTCGGCGCGATTCTTCGCACGGCGGACGCGGTCGGCGTTCACGGCGTGATAATTCCGAAACGGCGCAGTGTCAAACTCAACGCGACAGTTTTTAAAACTTCGGCGGGCGCGGCGGAATATGTCAAAGTTGCTCCCGTCACGAACGTCGCCCAAACTTTGAAGCAACTTCGTTCCCTCGGTTTGAAAATCGTCGGCGCGGACATGAACGCCGAAATTAATTTCACGCAAGCGGATTTATCCGGCGCAACGGTTTTGGTTGTCGGCAACGAAGGCAAAGGCATGCGTCGACTCACGCGGGAAAATTGCGACTTGCTCGTCAAAATCCCGATGATCGGCCAAATCAATTCGCTCAATGCCTCCGTCGCGGCGGCGGTGCTCATGTACGAAATTTTTCGTCGGAGAATTTAATCGCGATAAAACGGCGACCGATTGACTGTTGCAATTTGATTCACGGTCTGCAAAAATATGGCGCGTATAAAAAATTTTTTCAATGCCGCACGCAGTGAAAGTTACAGCGAAATTTTTCGTCGGAGAATTTAATCATGGCTAAACAGCGACCGCACTGGCTGGTTGACGGCTACAATCTGATTCACGTCTGGCAAGAAATCAACGTCGACGATTTGGCCACGGCGCGGGAATTTTTGATTCGCAATCTGCAGGAGTAGGGCGCGTATGAAAAATTCGAGATAACGATTGTCTTCGACGCCGCACGCAGCGAAGACGAAGAACGCACCGAAGTTTACAGCGAAATTTTTCGCGTGATTTACAGCGCGTTCAACGAAAGTGCCGACAACGTCATTGAGCGGCTTTCGTTTGAGCTTGTGCAAAAAAAGCGCGAAGTTCACGTCGTAAGTTCGGACGCGACAATCGAAACGGTAATTCTCGGCGCGGGCGCGTATCGGCATCCGTCACGGGAATTTTATCGGGCAGTCAAGCGAGCCAAGCAACATTTGCGCAGGGAATATCTCGGCAACGTGACTTTGCCCGTCAAACGCAACGAAGTCGGCGACAGAATCGGCGCGGACGTTTACGCCAAACTTGAGCAACTTCGACGCGGAAAGTGATTGGCTCAAAATTAAATGGAGATTTTTTTTACGTAAAGAGGAGTGTGATTTTTTATGGCAAGAGCAAAGCGGATTTACGAAATCGCGAAGGAGTTGGTTCGCGACGAAAAGGAAATCATGGAATTTTTGACGGCACAGGGAATTCGTGTCGCCAATCGCCTCAGCGCGGTGAACGAGGACACTTACAATTTGGTCAAGACGAAATTCACCGAACAGCCAAAAGTCGAAGAGCCGCCGCCCAAAGTCGAGGAGCCGCCCAAAGTTGAGCAACCGAAAGCTGAACAAACCGACGCCACATCTTCGCCCAAAAAGAAAAAGAAATACAAAGCTCAACAGCCGACCGACGGCACTCAATCGCCGACAATTCAAATGCAACAGCAATATAACCAGGCAGATATCAACGCGGCGACGCAAGCCGTTTACGCCGAGGCAATCCGCGCCGGCAACGAATTCATCGGACGTTACAAGCAGGTCAACGAAAAGAAAACCGACATTGCCGGCAACGGTATGGGAGTCACGTTTGATTCTTTCGGACTTCTTTTCAGCGAAAAAGTTTACAACGCCGACGAATCCCCCGCGCTTTACTGGCGAGCCGTCAACAAATTGACAACCGCCGCTTACAGAAAAATTCAGCGTTTCGGTTTGAAACACAAAGAAGAATTGGCCGAAATGCGTGAGACAATGAACGAAGTCGGCGCACCTTACGTTCCGCGTGAAATTTTCACCGACGAAGAAAATGAACGTTTCGCCAGACAGCAACGCTTCCTGTTTACGACGTTCGGTCACGGGCAAGGCGCGCTTAACGATGAACTTTTGGCGTTGAAAATTTATTGCGAGCGAATGGGCGTCAAGTTCGAGCAGATGAATTTCGTCGATTACCTCGTCAATCCCGACAGCGAATTTCACGTCAAGCCGCGTGTGCCTTTCAGCGTCATGAGCGAAGTCATTGCTCACGGCCTGCGCGGTTTCTCGCGTCGATTCGCTTTCTATCAGCGGTACAAAGAAATAATCGTTCTTGCGCTGAAAACTTTCTTCGAGTGGATTGACGGTTATCAAAAACTCAAGGAAGCCGGCGCGCCTGAAGCGAAGTTGCAACGCTATCTGGAGCTTGAAGAAAAATTCATTTACATGACGGAATTTATGTCGTTCGATAATCTGTTGCGCGTCCCGAAAAAAGAGGTCATCCCCTACGTGAACGCCATCGAAGTTTTGAACGCTTACCGCGACGATTTGGACAACCCCGAAGCTTTTGCGACGTTCAAATACGACCTGCGCGGCAAAGTCATGTACTTCCTCGTGAAACCGAAAGAATTCGTCTTCCTGTGGCAACTCGGCGAATTCTGATTCACCGCCTGAAAAAATTAAACGCGACCGTTCAACGCGAACGTGCCGCGTTTTTGTTTGACGCCAAACTTTTATGTTGCACGGGAAAAATTTTTTGATATAATGCGGGCGAAACGAAAGGAGGACACTTTTTTATGTTCAGAAGGATTTTTGCTTGCGCGCTGATTTTGGCGGCAATATTTTGTATGACGGGGTGCGGCGGCGATGAAAAGCCTGCGGCAACGGACAACGCGACGGCCGATAAAGCCGTGCTCGCTTATGCGGAATTGTTGACTCACGGCAAATCCGACAACGCGGCGGCGGCCGGTTTCACCGACAAGGATAAAACCGACCTCGGCAACGCGATTATCACCGGTTTTGTCAACAGCATTGCCGAAGTTGCCCCGCTCAGCGAAAAAAGCGTGCAGGCAATCACGAAAGTTTTCCACGAAAAATTTTCCAAAGATATGAAGTTCACCGCCACGGTAAAAAAAGATGACGCAAAAAATCCCGTCGTTGAACTCAAAACCACGCCCATGGACAGCGACGCTGCAATTCAAGCGGCGGGCAAAAACGACGAATGGATCGCACTTGTCGGCATTGTCGGGCAACTCAAAGCTGACGGCGCAACCGACGACCAACTTAAAGCCAACGACGATGTTCAAGCCGCCGCAGTCACCGCGCTGACGAAATACATCAACGCAATTCCCATGCAAGGCGAACAGACTTTAGACGTGACGTGCAGTCAAGTCAAAGGTTCGGATGGCAAAATGTATTGGGCACCCGAAAATCCCGACGCCTTGACGAAATTTCTCACGGGACAAAAATAATTTCAGCGGACGGAAACTCTCATGTTGAGGAAAATTTTTTTTGCGGCGTTATTGTCGGTTGCGATTCTTTTGACGGGTTGCGGCGAAGAAAAATCCGCGCCCGTTGACCAAACGCCCGAATTCGGCGCGGACAAGGCAATTATCGCCTACGCTCAACTTTACGCGTGCGCGTCGCCAGACGAGCCGAAGGCCGCAGGTTTCACGGACGAATTCGTCGACAAGCAACGGCAAGCAATGTTCGCGATGTTCGGCAATTATCCGTTCAGCGAACAAACTTTGCAGGCAATAGCCAAAAATTTTTCGACGACGTTAAAATCTCGAATGAATTTCAAGGCGACGTTGAAATCGAACGATGCCGCGCACCCCGTAATTGAGTTGACGGCACAGCCCGCAGATTTTTCCGCCGCATTCAAGGACGCCGACAAAGATGCCGACTTGCTGATTTTGCGCCGCGAATGGGGCGAACTTCAATCGCACGGCTTGAGCGACGACGCGATTAAAAAAGATGCCGCGTTCCAAAAACTTGCCGTCGATTCGATGAGCAAATATCTCGGCAAAATTCCGCTGAAGCCCGAATCAACGCTTGAAGTCACTTGTAAAGTTGCCGTCGGCGCAGACGGAAAATTTTATTGGTCGCCCGAAAATCCCGAAGCCGTTTCAAAGTTCATTTCGGGACAAAAATAAATTCCACGAAAGGATGATTGATTCATGTTCAAAAAAATTATGTTCGGCGCGTTGACTCTGTTGCTCGCGCTGACGCTCGTCGGTTGCGGCAAGAAAGACGAAGCCAAACCCGACGCAAAACCTGCGGAACAGACCGAAACCGCAAAACCTGAGGCGAAACCCGAAGTCGCCAAACCCGAATTCGCGGCGGATAAGGCCGTCCTCGCCTACGCGCAACTTTTTGCTTACGGCGTGCCCGAAGACGAAAAAGCTGCCGGTATGACTGAAGCCGACATGAAACCGATGCAAGAAAAAACTATCGGCGCATTGCTCCAAGCGTTCAGCATGTTCCCGCTCTCGGATGAAAACGTCCAAATTGCAACCGCCTCTTACGTTGAAAAACTTCACAAAGGCATGGAAATCAAAGCGACGTTGATTAAGGACGACCCCGGTCAGCCCATTGTTGAACTCAGCGTGGAACCGCTCGACGCGGCGGGCGCGGCTCAAGTCAGCCAAACGCATGAAGACGTTCAGGCTCTCGCAAGTGCTCTCGAACAACTTCACAACGAAGGCATCACCGACGATCAGTTGAAACAAAATCCCGAATTCCAAGCGGCCGTTCTCGAAGTTATCGACAACTTCACCAATGAATATCCGCTCAAACCCAGAGTCACCAAACAATTCACCTGCAAAGTCGTTCAGGGCTCCGACGGCAAAAATTATTGGGCACCCGAAGACCCCGAAGCTCTTGCGAAATTCGTCATGGGTCAGTAAGCTTTCGACGGGACAATTCCAATGTTGAGAAAAATTTTTTCGACGATTCTGCTTGCAACGTTTCTGTTGTTGACGGCTTGCGGACAAAAATTGCCTGAAGTCGGCGCGGACAAAACGGTTGCGGCTTACGCACAACTTTACACTTGCGGCGAAATTGACGACGAACTTAAGCCCGCAACAAATTTGACGGACGCGGAAATTTCCGCCGCTCGCGGAAAAATTACCGCCACGCTTTTAAAATTTCTGGGACGTTATTCGCTCAGCGAAGAAACTTTGCAGGTTGTCACGAAAAAATATCTCGACAGATTGAACGACATCAAAGACATCACCGCGACGCTCACGAAAGGCGACAAAAATCATCCCGTCGTTGAGCTGGTCACCACAAGCATAAATCACGAAAGTGCCGTGCTCTTCGCCGAAGATGACGACGAATTGAACGCGCTTGAAGAAAAACTCGCCGAACTCAAAGCTCAAGGCGTCACGGACGACGAACTTAAACGCAATCCCGAATTTCAAAAATTTGCGCTGGAGAAAATCGGAAGTTTCGTCGACAATTTCGTCATGAACGCGGAAGCGACAATTCTTGTGCCGTGCAAAATCGTCACGGGCGCGGACGGAAAACTTTACTGGCAACCCGAAAACGTCGACGCAATCGAACATTATATTTCGGGGCAAAAGTGATTCATTCTGCCGAAAAGTGACGATTGAAAATCCGCCGTTTTCTGTTACGATTGACACGGCGACGCGGCGAAATTTTTCACCCGAAAACATTAAGCGAACAAAAACGGATTTAATTGCCGCAGGACGCCAAAAGTTGTCTTGCGGCTGAATTTTTTATAAGTAGGGACTAGGGACTGGGGACTGGTTACTAATCCCTAGTCCCCGACCCCTAGTCCCTATAAAAGGAGTTGACGACATGCAAGAGTTTTACCGAACGTTTCAAAGATTTTTTCTGCTGACGGCGTTTCTGCTGGTTGCGTTCACAACGGCGGCTTGCGGCGACGACGAACCGAAACCTGCAAGCAGCGGCGGAACTTCCACGAAATCCCCGACGGCAAGTTTCGAGGATACTTACGCTTCCGGCGACACGTGGGTTATCCAGTGGTATTTGTGCGGCACGGATTTGGAAACAAATTACGGCTCCGCCACGACGGACTTGCAAGAAGTTTTGGCAGCCAAACTGCCGCCCAATGTCAAATTCATCATCGAGACCGGCGGCGCGCAACAGTGGCAAAATGACACCGTCAACAGCAACGCCATTGAACGTTACCTTTACGACAGCAACGGACTTCAGCGGCTTGAAACGTTGCCCGACGCGGACATGGGCGACGTGAACACTTTGACTGATTTCGTTCGCTACGGTCAACAATATTCCGCCGACCACAGAATTTTTATTTTCTGGGATCACGGCGGCGGCTCCGTCGGCGGCATTTGCGTCGACGAACGCGCAAGTCACGCTTTGAGCTTGAACGACCTGACGCAAGCTTTCGGCGCGGTTTACGGCTCGGACACAAACAATCCCCCGTTTGAAATTATCGGCTTCGACGCCTGTTTGATGGCAACTTACGACACGATTAACGCGCTTGACGGTTTTGCCCGTTACGTCGTTGCTTCCGAAGAGACAGAACCCGCGCTCGGCTGGAGTTATACGGCGTGGCTTACCGCGTTGGCAAACAATCCCGCAACGGGCGGCGCGAAACTCGGCAAGGAAATTTGCGACAGTTATTTTTCCGCCTGCGCGGAATATGACATTGAAGACAAAGTGACGCTTTCGGTTATCGACATGTCGAAACTGCCCGAACTGCGCCACGCTTATGAGATGTACGGTCTTGAAGCTTTGGTCGAATCGTACAAGAATCCTAAAGGCTTTTTCTCGAAATTCGGTCGCGGTGCCACAAGCGCGGAAAATTACGGCGGCAACAACAAGAGCGACGGTTATACGAACATGGTTGACCTTGCCGACCTGGCGCGCAACAACAAAAGTTTGATTCCCGCCACTTCCGACAGATTGATTGCCGCCATTGACAACGCGGTTATCTACAGAGTTCACGGCGATTATCGCGACAAAGGCGACGGACTTTCGGGCTTCCACCTTTACAACGCCAAAACCAATGAAGGCGAAATGTATTTGAGCAGATATGTAAATTTGAACAGCGCACCCGACCCGCAAAAACTTTTGTATTACCACTTGAAATACGGCGAACTGCCCGACGAAATTAAACCGACGCTTCAACAGCTGGCGAACGATCCGAACGCTTTCACGACGCCTGAGCCGGCACCGACACCCGCGCCCGTTGAAACTGCACCCGTCACCACTCCGCCCGCGCAAACTCAAAATCTTTTCGACGTAAGTTCGCTTGAAGATACGCCCGTTGACATTGACAATGACGGAAATTCTTTCGTCACGCTCAATCAAGACCAGATGGATTTAATTTCGTCCGTGCACTGTCAGCTTATGTACGTGAGCACGCAAGACGACATTATCCTTTTGCTCGGCAGCGACGCCGACATTAACGCCGACTGGGACACGGGCGTTTTCAAAGACAATTTCCGTGGCGTGTGGCCGATGCTTGACGGGCACCCCGTTTACGTCGAGATTGTTGCGGAAAACGACGGTTACAATCTTTACTCAATCCCGATTAAACTCAACGGCGTCGAATGCAACCTGCAAGTCGCTTACGTCTACGCCGCCGAACAATATTACATCCTCGGCGCGAAAAAGGGACTTGACTCCAACGGCATGGCAGACCGCGAACTTATCAAGTTGCGTGCCGGCGACGAAATTACCACGCTCCATTACGCAATGTCAATTTCCGGCGACGACACCGACACAACGCAAGTCGAAGTTGATACCTTCACAATCGGCGAACATCCGACCGTTAAAGACGAACAACTCGGCGACGGCTCTTACGGTTACTTCTTCGAGTTCGTTGCGCCGACCGAAGACAGTTCGCTGTCGAATCTCGTCACGTTCACCATTGCGAACGGAGAAATTACAACCGAAGTCAACAACTGATAAAAATTTTTTCGGGCACGAAAATTTTCCGCGTGAGTAAAAAAAATCAGACGTTAAAACGAATACGGCCGCAGGATGCGAATTCGGCTATTTTGCGGCTGAAATTTTTATCAACGCTGAACTGACGGCGCACAAAAATTTTTTTCGAGGGGAGAATTTTTTTGACTGACAATAATAATTCGGAGGACATCATGGCTGACGACAAAAAAATTGATGAACAGAAAGACGAATTTTCCAAGCGAACAAATCAGTTAATCGCGCTGACGGCGTTGATTTTGGCAATCTGCGCGACGTTTTCTTCGCTGTACGCGGGTGCCAACGCAAGCAAGGGCATTTTGGCGCAAAATCAGGCGTCGGACTCGTGGGCTTACTATCAGGCCAAGAGCATGAAAAAAACCATGTATCGTATTCAGCTTGAAGCTTTGGAGATTGACCCGCCCGCAAACGATCAAAACGCTGAAAAATTAATTGCGAAGTACAAATCGGAGATTGAACGCTACAACGACGAAGAAAAAGAAATCAAACAAACTGCTGCCAATCATGAAGTCGACCGCGACAAATTTCTTGCGCTCAATCGCGGCTTTGCGGGCGCGTTGACGTATTTGCAAATCGCAATTCTGCTCGTGTCGCTTGCGGGGCTCATGAAGCAAATTGTTTTCTGGTACGCGGGCATGGCAATCGGCGCGTTCGGCATCTTCAATTTCGTTACGACGATGTCAATGATGTAAAAATTTCACTTGCAGAAAAATCGACCGCTCGAAAAGTTTCGGGCGGGCAACCTGAGGTTGCATCCAATTGGAGCAACCCGAAATATTTCGGCAACAAAAACCGCTCGACAAAAATCGGGCGGTTGATTTTTTTTTCGGGCTAAGGTAAACTCATTCGCGAAAACTTTTCAAGGAGTGAACGCAAATGAGTTTGACACGGACGGAATTCGACATCTTGACGGGCGACATAGAAAAATATTCCCGCGAGTTTGTCGAAGCTCAACAAAAAATTTTTCGCGAACGCGGATTTTTGCGCGGCGATTCTTTGACGGCGGACGGTTTGAAAATTTTGGAGCCGTATAAAGTTCGTCGGGCAATTTTTCTTGCGGCGGGCTTCGGCAAAAGACTTACGCCGATAACAATCAACACGTCGAAATATCTGGTCAGAGTTCACGGCGTGCGAATTCTCGACCGGCTGATTGACGCGTGCCTTGCCGCCGAAATTGAGGAAATTTACATCGTGCGCGGTCACTTCGCGGAACAATTCGACGTGCTGTTGAAAAAATACCCGACGATAAAATTTATTGAGAACCCGCTTTACGACAAGGCGGACAATATTTATACCGTGATTTGCGCCGCGAATTTCCTGTGCAATGCTTACGTTTTGGAGGCGGATTTGGTGCTGTACAATCCCGCGCTGATTCGCAAATACGAATTCACGCCGAATTTTTTGGCTATCGAAATGGAGCGTTCGGACGATTGGTGCTTCGACGTTGAAGACGGCGTTATCGTTCGGCAAAAAATCGGCGGCACAAACTGTTGGCAGGAAGTCGGCATTTCATATTGGGACGCGGCGGCAGGTGCTCAACTCCAAAAAGATTTGCCCAAAGCTTTTGAAATGCCCGGCGGACGCGAATTGCTTTGGGACGAAGTGCCGCTGAAAATTTTTGCCGAAAATTATCGCGTTGAAGTTCGTCCTTGCAAGAAATCTGATGTCGTCGAAATTGACACGTTCGCCGAACTCAAGGCGATTGACAAAGCTTATGACGTTTGACGGAGGAAAATTATGCGCGTAAAAAATTTTTTCGTCGCGGCGATTTGTCTGTTTGCAATTTTTATGACGGGTTGCGGCGGCTCACAATCTGCGAACAAGACCGTCAAAATCTGGACGAGCGGCGAAGATTACAAAAACGAATACTATCTGACCGAATGTCGCAAAAAGTTTCCCGATCTCGATATTCAGATGGAATACATGAACAGCAGCACGATTGCCGCGAAAATCGTCGAGGAAGGCGCAAAAGCTGACTGCGACATTGTTCTTTCTGACGAATACGGCTATCTTGAAAAGTGCGGCGATAATCTTGCCGAGCTGAAAGATTTCGACTTCTCGATTTTCTTGGACGCGATTGTTCCCGCGAGCCACAAATACACGCCCGAAGTCAAAAACGGCGGTTGCATTATTTTAAATCGCGACGTGTTGGCGAAAAATAATTTGCCCGCGCCGACTTCGTATCAAGATTTGCTTGATCTGCGTTACAAAAATTTGATCTCAATGCCAAGTCCCGCATCGAGCGGCACGGGTTACATGTTCTTGCGTCAATTAACGAACGAGTGGGGCGAAGACGTTGCCTTCGATTATTTTGCGAAGCTCAGCGAAAATATTTTGCAGTACACGTCGAGCGGCTCCGGTCCGGTCAACGCGCTTGTTCAGGGCGAAGTTGCAATCGGTTTCGGCATGACGGGGCAGGCGGTTTTTGAAATCAATCAAGGCGTCCCGCTGGAAATTGTTTATTTCGCGGAAGGTTCGCCGTTCAGCATGTACGGCAACGCGATTTTGGCGAAAAGTTACGACCGTCAAGAAGTTCGCGACGTGTTTAATTATCTGGCAACGGATTTGTGCAAGGGCAACAACGAAAAATTTTTCCCCGACCAAATTTTTAAAGACTTCAAGCCGACGATAAAAAATTATCCGACGAATATTCATTGGGGCAACATGAAAAACGACACCCTTGACGAAAAGGAGCGGCTCCTCAAGAAATGGACGTTCAGTTGAAGTTGGAAGTTCGCGAAATTTCCAAGGCATACGACAAAAATTCTGTTCTCCGTCAAGTCAGCTTTGACGTTCGCGACGGAGAATTTTTTTCTATACTCGGCTCGTCGGGTTGCGGCAAGACGACGCTGTTGCAAATTTTAATCGGCTTGCTCGACGCCGACGACGGAAAAATTTTCAAAGACGGCACCGACATTACGGCTTTGGAACCTGCGCGGCGCGGTATGGGAATTGTTTTCCAAAATTATGCGCTGTTCGACAACATGACGGTTTTTCGCAACGTTTCTTACGCGTTGAAGTTTCACGGCGTCGATGAATCGACTGCACAAAAAAAATCCGCTCAAATGTTGGACATTGTCGGATTAAAAAATTTTTCGTCGAAGATGCCTGCGGAACTTTCGGGCGGACAACAACAACGCGTCGCCATTGCCCGTGCACTCGCACTTGAGCCGGATATAATTTTGTTTGACGAACCGTTGAGCGCACTGGACGCCTCGACACGTTTGGATATTCGCCGCGAACTGAAAAATATTCAACGGACGCTCGGCACGACGATGATTTACGTCACGCACGACCAGGAGGAAGCTTTTGCGCTGTCCGATAGAGTTATGATTTTAAATCGCGGCGTCGTCAGCCAAATCGGCACGCCCGAAGAAATTATTTCGTCGCCCGCAAATGATTACGTTAAAACTTTCGTCGTCGACAATTTGCAAACAAAAATTGATTCGTTGAGGCGTTTCTTGACATGAAAAAAATTTTTCTCGTAAGCGCGGCGATAATTTTTTTCGTCGGAGTGCTTGCGCCGCTCGGCTCGCTTTTTTTGCGGATAACGCCCGAAGGTTTTGCGCAAGTCGTCAACTCCCCGCAATTTTCGGCGGCGGTGTGGAATTCGGTATCGACTGCGTTTATCGCCACGATAATTTCAATGACGCTCGGATTGGCGGCGGCGTGGAGTTTGGAGCGAACGAATCTGCGCGGGAAAAATTTTTTCGCGGTGATTTTCGGTGCGCCGATGTTGATTCCGTCAATTTCGCATTCGTTCGGGCTTGTCGCACTTTTCGGAGCAAACGGCTGGTTGACGAACATTTTCCGCCTTGACGTGAACATTTACGGCGCACTCGGAATAATTGCCGGCTCGGTGATGTATGCGTTCCCCGTCGCATTTTTTATTTTCCTCAGCGTGTTGCGTTGCGAAGACGGTTCGCCATATCTTGCGGCGGAAGTGCTCGGCGTCCCGAAATTTCGTCGATTTATCGATTTAACGTTGCCGTATCTCAAGCGCACAATTATTTCGACGTTCTTCGCGATTTTTTCGATGATTGTCA